>JACONB010000035.1 GCA_014323965.1 Prochloron sp. SP5CPC1
TATAGATGAATCGTTCAACTACAGGTTTTGGCGCTACAGTGGGTGATATTGAATTGCTCCTTCGGAAGAGTGAACAAACTTTTCCTCTTTTTTTGACCCGTGCCAATAGTATAACAAGTTATCATGAGTTATGCAATCATAAATTAATATCTTTTTTACTCAGCAGATGAAACTTTTATCCAGCAAACGTTTCAGCGATTATTCTCCCAGATTGTTTACACAAATGATTCAAAACTACTATAGGGGAAGGCACCATAGACAAAATTGGGTGCAGCCCTGAATTGCTCAAAACCAAGTCTGGACTTGCGATTCCGGCCCCTTCCCCTGCCGTGTTGCGCTATACGTCCTCAGCAATGGTCTCAAGAGACATTGGCAAATAACTCCTCCCAGTCCAGGGAATTTGCCTCTGGTTGGGCAACTATTTCGACGATTTTATTGGCTGCTGCTGCTTGTAATAGGGCTTCGACGCAAACCTGGGCTACCTTAGCGCGGGGAATACTGCCCTCAAACAAACTATCTGCTCCTTTCATCACTACCGGATCGGAATTATCTTCATTTTTCAATCCTCCGGGTCGAACGATAGTATAGGTCAAACCGCTTCCTTGTAGATATGCTTCCCCTTGTTTTTTCCAAGCTAAAATGAGCCAAAAGAGATTGAGAGGATGGAAAAATCGGGAGACGCAGAGGGAGGAAACCAGAACAAAATGCTTTACTACCATAGTTTTAGCTGCATCGACCAAGTTTTTCGTACCCAGGCAATCTATTCGATAGGGTGCCGTAAAATCGAAAGTGGGACTAGCACCAGTAGCGCAGATTATAGCCGTACAGTCGGCAATCGCTTCAGGGAGACTCTCCGGTTTCAGTACATCCCCCACCACTAATTCCACTTTATCTGCGGGTAAAATTGCTTGCCCTTTCTCTAAATTTCTAACCAGAGCGCGAACGGTAATATTGCCCTTGACCAATTTTGCCACAATTCTCCGTCCTGTTTGTCCCGTTGCTCCCGCTACCAATACTTTCATTCCAATCTCTCACTATGTTTGTTAAGAACTACTGCTTTTGTGCTGTTAGCTGCTGTACAAATGCTTGATGTTCTGAAGATTGCACCCCTACTTGCAATACCTCTAACACTGGTACCATATCTTTTGCTAACAGGCTATTGACTGCCAACCACAACCCCGGAAACACCTCACTGCGAATAATACCTCTTTCATCGGGTATTAACAACTGGTAATCGCCTTCTACTAATTGAAACCAAGCCAACTGATTTTCATAGGATTGCCAAACAATGTATTCTCGAACGCCATTGCGTCGATAGACTTGTTTTTTACTGCCCATATCTATGGCAACACTACTGGCGGGATTTGTCCGCCTGCTTCCGGTTCAATAAAAAGTACAGCATCGGGTTGAGGCTCGTTATCCAAATCCAGCCGCACAGTTGGTTCGACGCTTAAGTCAACTCCAGGGGTAAGGGCTTGATAAACTCCCAACCAAGTCATGACTCGACTGTGAGGTAACCCGTGCTGGTGGTGCCGTAATGGAGATGCCACGTAGACGACTCCTTCAATCAATTCTGCTTTTTTAATCTGAGTTGCTGCCCCATAGCGTCGCTCAAATTCATGGCGCGTTAGGCGATCGCCACTTTCCAGCGGTGGCGTTCGTCGGGGTTGCGATTCTAAACTGGTTCTATCTGTGAGTGGAGGATAGACGCTCATAACTGCTTTTTTTCCGTTCTCCTGCTGATTGCTCAAAACTTTATTAAGAACTAAACAACTAGTATAGAAATAGTAATTCTCAAAAATAGAACAAGGTACACAATCTCAATCAGGTGGGTTATGCAGTCTCAATGTCAACCAATTGAATCGTCGCAATTTGCTGTCTTACAGCAACTTTTACTAACGAAAAATACCCAGATATCATCAGGAGAACTGGAAAAATCAGCAACAAAGCCAGTATATTTTCAGGCCAATTTTGCAGACTGTATGGAAATGCATAGTAGTGCTGGCAAAGTTGCCGACTATCTTGCTAATCACCAAGATTGGTTTTGTTCTTGTGCCACACCGATGAAAACAGAACTTCTAGGCAATAATGCCTATATTTTAGCCATCGGTCGTCTTGGTGCTTTAGGTTATCAAGTAGAAACAAAAATTGCCATTGTCTTGGAGCCAGAAATTAATGGTAGATACCTGATGCAAAATATACCTGTACCGAATTATAATCCTGGTGGCTATGAAGTTGATTATAAAGCAATAATGGAGTTAGTGGAAATTCCTGGAAATGAAGTAAAAACGAACATAAACTGGCAAATACACCTTGGGGTGAGGGTAAAATTTCCCAAATTTATTGATAAATTGCCCCTCTCTTTGATTCAGACTACTGGCGTGCTGCGCAGAGCGCCGATCCGGCTTTAGCCGGATCGCCTTTTAGAACAAATAGTGCGGCAAATTTCTCCTCGTCTAACTTATAGAGTTCAGAAAGACTTTCACTCCCGTTTCCGTCTCCCCATCCCCAACGACTGTTGCCGTAAATTGCACAAAATCCCACGACCGACCGCCGTGGGATGAGGGAAAGATTAGAAATTGCTGACAATTTTTTGGACAATCTCAATTCCCGTCAATGCCTGCCAGCCAAATAGACCCACGAGACTGGCATTCAGAGCAATATGAGCATAACGAGCGGCATCGGAACCTTTTTGCATCAAAGGAACCAGGGAAACGGAGATTGCTATTATACCAGTCATGCTCAATCCTGTCAATAGGTGAGGGCCGACAAAAAGTTTGCCATTGTTGATATAGGTAACCGCCATACCGCCGATAGTACCCAATACCACCAAAGCTAGCAGGATCGAACCTAGTTGATAATGCTTGATATGGAATTGTTTTGGCACCAATTCCTTTCTGGTCTCCTTATCTGCGGTGCGAGTGCGCCGCACTTGAAGGCCGAGGTATCCAGCATATAAGGTAATTGCTAAGAGCACCCACATGAGAATAGGGTGCCCGAATTGAGACCAACTTTTGAGCGTCTCTACATCCATAGTGTTTGTGTTCTCCCCTATCGGCTGATAATCGTTATAAAACTTATAACATATGTTAAGTTTTATATCAAAGGTTTTGGTTGTTCTCACCCCGAACCCCTACAGCTGGTAACTGTTTCAAGGGGCAATAGCCGCAATAGATAAGGGATTTGATTCCCGGCGTCCTGGTAGTGGTTTGTCCGCCGCCCTAGCATAATAACGAGGTAAATACTCTACTCTGAGAATTTGAGAGCGTTCCTTAATGGAACCGTAAGAGGGATACTCGGAGGTAATGACTTCAGCATTGTGGGGAAATTCACTAATTTTCCCACTCGGTAAATTAACAATTTCCCAGTATGATTCTGGATCCAGACATTCAAAAACAGCATCTTCTGGAGATTTAAAGCCTCTGAACCTGCCGCCAAACTGAGCAGATTGGCAACTCTGAATCTCTAGAGTACGATAGTTATTGCGCCCGTCCATGAAGAGAAAGGTATTCCATCGCTCCGTTCCCGAACTCCAATTCTGAGCAACAATCAAATACATACCGTCAGGGGAATAGGAGAGGGGATTGCTAAAATTATAGTCATCTGTGGCTAGAAAATGTTGGAACTTAACCCTATCCCCAGACTCGATAATCATTTTTATGTTTCGGATTATAGCTCTCGTGCAGCCATAGCGTTTCCACATTGCTTCAAAGTAAACTTGAGTTTGGCTATCGGGGGATTTCAGTTTTTGGGAACGATAGCTCACTTCGTCCGAACCGCGACAGTTCATTTCCCCCAAGCTATTAAATGCCTTCAGCTGACGGTGCAAAGAAGCAAAAGAACCTTCAACCCATAACCTACGGGTAGCCGTATCTACTCGTAAATCTAAAATCTGCAAATTTGGCCGATTGTGACTCGCCGTCACAATTACGATGAAAGTGCCCATGGGAATGCCAAAATTCAAGCCAGTCCGTTGGCATTTTTGGCCAAGATATGCGCCATCGGCACGGCATTGCCGTGCTCCTAGGGCTCCATCGTGAATTCCCACGATCCGACCTTGTTCGTCTAGCAATTGACCGCCACTCAAACCCGGTCGAGTGGGATTGGTATAAATCAAGGTATTAGTACCCTGGGGATCGTCAACTACTTTACCTGAGGTAAAGCGAAGCAAGTTCGAAGGTTTTCCCCAAGGGAAAAAACCAGCTAGATAAAGCTTCGTCCCCTCTGCTAGGTTGGGAATATCCCCCAACTCGGGGACGATATATTTATCCTCGCTGACGAACTCTACCACTGCCAAGTCCAGATTAGATAGTTGTCTGACTTTCGTGTGGTAGTCTTTCTCCTCCAGAGTATAGCTCTTGCCATCAGGAGTCACTAGAGTGTACTTACCCTGCTTATCTACTACATGCTTGGCCGTCAGAACGTAGTAGGTATTGCCCTTTTGCGATACGATGAACCCAGAACCGAAATTTTTTGATCCTTGGATGGATACCATGGTGTCCTGGGCGATCTTGGCAACTTGATGGGGAGGTTCCACCGTAATACGCTGGATCTCTTTGTTGAGATTTATTTCCCAAAGCCACCGGAGGGCGAGCATAGCAGTGGCGATCTGGGGGTGGGGCACCAAGGGTGCCCCACCCGCCAGATCTGTGGTAACAGATCGCTGCTGTAGCTAGGAAGATGGGAATCAATGTTTTCAATTAGCTCTACAACCCTACTCTACTCCTGCTCCCATTATGTTACAAATTCAAACATTGCTCCTTTAAGGTAATTGGCTAATTGCTTGGATCAAACACATAGCAACGGAAAGAGTCACAACTGCTTGTACTGTATAGGTTGCTGTCCATTTCAATGTTTTAGCAATTTCCATGATTTTTTCTCCCAGAAGATCGAAGGTATTTAGCGATTAATCGGGACATCATCATCTACAAGAGAGATGACCCTATTTTGGGAGCGAACAAATTTTATTATAACACGGTTTAAAGTATTTTATCCAAAGTTTTGTTGAATTATATCTCAATCAACGGATTAATCAAATCAGAGATTTGTGTGACCCCAATCACAATTGCTATCCTCCTCTATTAGCTTAGATTATATATCTAGCTTATTTCTCTTTTTGAATTCATCAGCAATATTACTGAATTTTTAGAGGATTCAGGGTAACTCTAAGGCAATCGGTCCCATCAATCCTTTACGAAAATCATTTAATAGCTGACGGGCTGCCCTTTCTCTATCGCCACGATAGCGAATCTTACCCAGATTGTCAAGGTATTCCTCGCAAGTCTTTGAAATAGGATCTAGTTGATAGCGAGATTGTAATATCTTGTTACAATTTAATTCTCCCAAAAGTTCTACTAAAGCTGCTGCTAGTCTTTGATTGTCGTAAGCAGCATCGCCAATATCGTCGCAAATGGCTAATTTGACGGCATTTTCTTGATTGTCTAATTTCCAAGGAATCACTCCCGGAGCATCCAGCATTTCTATTTCCTTAGATATGCGCACCCATTGAAGTTGCTTTGTTACCCCGGGTTTCCGGGCACTAGCTACGGCTTTGCGCCCCACCAAACGGTTAATCAAGGCAGATTTACCCACATTGGGCAAGCCCATGACCACCCCACGCACAGGACGGGGACGCATCCCCCGCCTCTGCCTCCTTCGGTTCATTTCCACCCCGACAGCAGTAGCTGCTTTTTTCAGTGCTTTGATGCCCTTTCCTTCTTTGGCATTGGTAAAATAAGGCTGCTCTCCTTGTCCCTGGAACCAAACCAACCACTGCTGGCGTAATTCAAGGGGAATCATATCCATGCGGTTGACTACTAATATTCGAGGTTTGCTGCCGATCCAAGCAGGTACTTGGGGATGGTGGGAGGCGATCGCAACTCTAGCATCTAACACCTCCAGCACTACGTCTACGCTCTTGAGTTTCTCTTTCAGTTGCCGTTCTGCTTTGGCAATATGTCCGGGATACCATTGAATGGGAGGATTTGTCATGAGAATTTATATTCGAGCGATTCAAAGCTGGAGAAGTTCAATCATCATTCTTTTTAGGAGCAAGAACAACACTGATGCCAAGGCCGCCAAATCCTCCTACAACAGCAGCAACAATAATTTGCGCCAAACTTGCATCCCTTGTGAGTGCGGCATAGATAAAAGCCATCCCAACAACTCCTACAACAGCTCCAATTCCTATTCTGGTTGTAGCTTCACGAGCTAATCTCTGTTGGTGTCGATTCTCTTCTATTCTCGTATAGAACTCGAATTGTCTGCGATCATTAGATTCAGCCAAATCGAGTACTTTTTCGGGCGCTTTTTGAGCTAATGCTTGGATGGCTGTTGGATTCACCATCATTGCTATAGATACCGATCTAGCAGCATTTTCTGCTCCTAAAGCTGTTAAAGAAGAGTACTCCTCCTCTGACTTGACTAATTCATTTTGGCTTTTTGGAGTTGATTGTTGCTTTTCCTCATCAATATCTTGCTCTGTCACCATACCCTCCTCGATAGCTAGGGGCTAAGAAGGCTTTGCCTAAAGATGCAGCAATTTTATAACTAGCGTAAGTAGCTGCTTCTTGTTCTCCTGATGGCACGACAATGAATGCTTGTTTTTCTCCTGTTTGCGGCCAATCAGGATAAATGGACCAACCTGTGTTCCCTTGCCTGAAAGCAGCAACATTTTGCTCAAATATTTTTCTTTGACTTCTTCCGGCTCCTTCGGGCAATACCATCCTATAGATAGCTTTTTGTGTTTGACTCATGATTCTTTCCCTATAAATGCGGCGCGCTTCTGTTAATCAAAATTATATCTTAAGGGACGATCAGAACCGGACAGGGAGAAAGATTAATGACCCGGCTCGTCACACTTTCGGCAGCGCCTTGCCCCGTCAAGCCATTACCCCGACAGCCCATGATGATTAAATTGGCATCTATTTCGTCCGCTACGTCGCAAATTATAAAGGAAGGCTTTCCTTCTCGCTCGATAATTTCTGCTTCAATACCTTGTTGGGCAAATAGGGTTTGGGCCCCTTTGAGCAGTTTAGCTACTGCTTCTGGGGAATTCATCCCCCCAGGTTTCGGTTCTTTTTCCCCCCCGGCATTGATGGATGGCGGGGGTGGTTGCACTACCGATAGTAGCACCAAGCGACTGTCATAGGTTTTGACGAGCTTGGCAACAGTACTGGCTGCGGAGAGGGCATCTGGACTTCCATCCACGGGAAACAAAACGTTTTTGAACATTCTTACTTACCTCTGGGGTACTTTCTCCTGTAAAATCGGCATTTAGAGATATTGTGTTAAAGGTCTAATTTACAGCAAACAGCGGCACGGTGCCCTGCATAGGCTAGGGCGAGCACAAGCAAGCAGTTGACAAATCAAGATAACATTAGGAGGAAATAGTCTGTGTCCAAGAAAACTGTAGCAAATTTAGCAGCAGCAGATATAACTGGCAAGCGAGTTTTGGTCAGGGCAGATTTTAATGTGCCGTTGGATGATACCGGCAATATTACTGACGATACCCGCATTCGGGCAGCTATGCCGACAATTAAAGATTTAATTAACAAAGGGGCGAAGGTTATCCTCTGTAGCCACATGGGGCGTCCCAAGGGACAGGTTAAAGATAATCTCCGTCTCACCCCGGTAGCAGCACGTCTCGGGGAATTGTTAGGACAAGATGTGACCATGTGCGACGACTGCGTGGGAGAGTCTGTGGCCCCTGTCATCTCGAAAATGGAAAATGGTCAGGTGGCGTTGTTGGAAAATCTCCGCTTCCATTGGGAAGAGGAAAAGAACGATCCGGAATTCGCCCAGCAATTAGCGGCGAATGCTGATTTATACGTCAACGATGCTTTTGGTACCGCCCACCGCGCCCATGCTTCCACTGAGGGGGTTACCCACTATCTCAGTCCCAGCGTGGCGGGATACTTGATTGACAAAGAACTGAATTATCTTCAATCTAGCATCGAAAATCCCCAGCGTCCTCTGGCGGCAATTATTGGCGGTTCTAAGGTATCTAGCAAAATAGGGGTGATTGAAACCCTGTTGTCCAAGTGCGATAAGCTGCTCATTGGCGGTGGCATGATTTTCACTTTTTATAAAGCTCGTGGCTCCAGCGTGGGGAATTCTTTGGTGGAAGACGATAAGCTGGAGTTGGCTAAGTCTTTAGAAGCAAAGGCGAAGGAAAAAGGTGTAGATTTCTTGTTACCTTCGGACGTGGTGGTAGCGGATAAGTTCGCCTCAGATGCCAATTCCAAAACCACAAGCATTGAGAGCATTCCTGACGGTTGGATGGGTTTGGATATCGGTCCGGAGTCGGTAAAGGCTTTCCAACTTGCTCTAGCCGATTGTAAGACAGTTATTTGGAATGGTCCTATGGGGGTGTTTGAGTTCGATAAATTTGCTGTGGGTACGGAGGCGATCGCCCGTTCTCTCGCAGATCTGACTGGAACTGGGGCGACAACGATTATCGGCGGGGGTGACTCGGTAGCTGCTGTGGAGAAGGTAGGTGTTGCTTCGTTGATGAGCCACATTTCAACTGGGGGCGGCGCCAGTCTAGAGTTGCTGGAAGGGAAGGAATTACCCGGAATCGTTGCTCTGGATGAAGCTTAAATCATTATAACAATTACCAGTTACCAGATAATCCTCATCTTTCCCTAGATGGGGATTATTTTATTAAATGTATATTTTTCTCTTAACATACAATTATTTATATTAATTAAATAAGTATCTACATACTACTATATAAATTGTATTTATATATAAAAAGCTATCATAAATAATAGTGTTTATTATGTCTAATAAGATGAGATTAGATATAATGTAAGTAATGAAATTGCCGGCGTGACATGAAACAGATAAACTTGGTAAAATTGGTTTACACTTCTTCCCTACGAATACGTCTGACCCTGGGAATAGCAGCATTATCAGCACTATCGATGGGGGGACTGGCGATGTGGACGAGTTGGAAAATGCAGCATATTCTTATTTCCACTCACCAGCAAAATATGGCCCAAATAGCGGAGCGCTTTCCTCATGATGTGGAAATATACAGCCAGATGATGGAGCCGGAAATAGGACTGCAAATGGCAATTGACAACGTTACAACTGATAATATACACCTCTGGGTAAGAGCAACTAATGGCAATATTAGCGCTCGCTCAAATACTTTGCAACCAGATAGCAAGGATAGTGCTTTATTATCTCTCACGGTGGTAAAGTCCATTCCGGAATTACAAGAAATAAACGGACGCTACTGGCTGCTGTCGGCGGGTTCCTTAGAAGTACAACAAGTACAACTAGGAAAACTATATATCGCTCAAGATATTACTACAGAGCGAACCATGTTCTTGAGCATCATTGGCAGCATAACCATCGCCAGCTTACTCTTCACGAAAGGCATCATCATCGCTATCGCCCTGTACGTGTACAAATCCCTCCAACCTCTGCAAAGGCTAAGTCAACTGACGGCCAAGATTTCTCCAGAGCGCTTGGGGGAAGTCCGAATCGAATTAAATAATGCTCCCAGAGAAGTTCAAGAACTAGCTGAAACCTTCGACGAAATGTTGAGTCGCCTCACATCCGCTTGGGAACACCAGCGCCAATTAGCCAGCAACCTCTCTCACGAACTGCGCACCCCTCTAACCTTGGTTTCCGGCTATCTCCAAAGTACCCTCCGTCGGGGGGATAACCTGACGGAAACCCAACGGGAAGCTTTAACCATCGCCGCCTCGGAAGCGGGGCGTATAGTGACTATGCTGCAAGACTTACTGGACGTAGCTCGAGCTGATAATGGTACCATGCACTTTCAACTGTCGTGTCTAGTATTGAAAGATTTAGTTCAAGAAGTAGTAGAGATGACGAGACAAGGTACCAATCGCCACCTTAGAATAGAGTCGAATTCTGATCCCATCGCCATTAAAGCAGACGAGATGCGGCTGAAACAAGTATTAGTTAATTTGCTCGACAATGCTATTAAATACTCTGTCGAGGGGGAAGAGCCTGTGACGGTTAAAATCGACAAACAAGGGGATCGGGTTATTTTGGCGGTGAGCGATGGGGGGATCGGTATTCCCCTGGCTGAACAAACCAGGATCTTCGACCGCTTTTATCGGGTAGATGAAGCGCGAACACGGACAACGGGAGGTACAGGTTTGGGCTTGTCCATCGTCAAAACCCTAGTTGAAGGGATGGGAGGCAGCATCTCAGTTCGTTCTCAACCAGGAGCTGGAAGTACTTTTACCATTATCTTCCCCGTGTGCCGAGTAAAGTACTTCTACTCACTACCATCCTCTTCTTCGAGCAAAATAAAACGACGAAAACGAGAATACCCTGTCTTAACAAGAGATTGAGATAAAGAAGTGACGTATTCTTGGGTTTCATCAGTAGAACAGTCATCCACTACAATTACTTCGTACTTTTCTGTTTGAGCTAGAGCGGTGCTAATAGCCCTGCGCAATAAGGAAAGACGATTGTAGGTAGTGATGACTATACCAAATTTAATTTCATGCTAAGTATTATACAAAGCAGGACGAAGTCCAGCTACCGTGTAAACCGTAAGGAATGTGATGTTTGAGATGGATACGGGAAATAGGGCTTTGATTCAAATCTTGAGGATCTAAAATAACTATATCCGAGCGATGATGCAAAGCATCGTAAACCAGGGTCAACACCCAACCCTCATCTTCCTTTTTAGCATGGGGGTGAGGAACGAAAATAGGTTCGCCAACATAGCCTTGGGGAGCAAAAGAGTAAAGTTGACGCTCTCCACTTTCTAAGTCTAGTTTGCTAATAGCCTGGAGAGGTGCATTATCAGTGGGATGGTGAGCGGCGCCCATAAACAAATAACGGTTTGGGCGCCCTACTTGATCGGGATTAACTGTAGGAAACTCACAAGAGCGAGAATCTAACATCTTCTTTTCTATTGTAGAGCTGGCTAAATTGAGGGTAAATCGCCACAACTGTCCTGGTGCTAAAGCGTCAAAATCTACCTCTTTATAAGAATCTTCCGATTTAATCTGATATAAAGACTGATAGCAAATTGAATCAACGCAAATTTCGTTCTCTGAGGTTTCAAATGCATTTCCATGGTGAAATATAAAGCCAGAGGAAACCTCCAGTATTTTCATTTTATCATCTTTTAACTCTGGGGTACGAGGGATGACGACAACACGGGTTGGTCGATTGGGCTGAAATTGGACGCATTCCCCTGCACCACGGAATCCAAAAACGAAAGGTAGGGGATTAAATCGCACCGGATTTTGAAAGAAAATGCAATAGTTGGAGGTAATGGCAAAATCGTGGATAAAAGCAAAACCGGGAATCCTATGGCTGTGACGGCGTTCCAGCTGACCATGGGGATTAAATTCATAAACTACCCAGGGATGGGCTGCAAAAGCATCTCCCGGTTTTAAAACATCGTCCAGGTAATCTATTCCCAGAGTTTCCAGATTCTGGGGATCTAAGCGGTAGGGTTCTGCTGCTTCCCAGAGGGCTAGTAATTTGCCACCCCAGTAAATAATATTGGTATTGGCAATGTTTTTTAGCCGCAAGTCAAAAGCATTTTTCAGCCAGCCTCCTGGTTTTTGGGTACCGAAGACACCGCGATAGAGCATTTTTCCTTTTCGCTTTTCTTGCACAAATCCTTCTGTGCGGACGAAGCGGTTACGGAAATGGACTCTCCCATCCCTAAAAGATATTGCACATACCATACCATCTCCATCAAAAGGATGACGAATAGGAGTACCGTGAATGTCTAGTAAGCCAGGTCCGTTGCGAAAGAGGGTTCCTTGAAGTTTCTTGGGAATGTCTCCTTCTATATCTTCCACCCAATAGTCATATTCGTTTGGTTGGGATTGATAGCCTTTTTGCCAATCTTGAAGGTTGTAGGATTTGCTTCTCATATTGAGGTTGAGGTAAAATGTTTGTTAGCTATTGTTTTGCAACAATCGTAAATATTATTGAAGATTTATTGCTTTCTATATCTTATTATATGTTGATACCTGCATTGGAGGAGAAGATTAATGCTAGGTAAGCTTTGGCAGCAAATTCGCAGTTCTTTGTCCAGTCTGAACGGGGCTAGTTTCATGGCGATGGCCATTTTGACCGTCAGTGCCATTGTTTTGGGACTGCGCCATGGGGGTAAACTGGAATACTGGGAACTTCAGGCTTATGATAGACTAGTGCTTTGGCGTGAGGATATAGGCCCAGATTCCCGGCTGCTATTGGTCACTATTGATGAAGAGGATCTGAGAGAACAAATGCAATGGCCATTATCTGACCGGGTTTATGCCCAACTTTTGAGGAGATTGCAATCCTTGCAGCCAAAAGTCATCGGACTGGACATTTATCGGGATTTGCCGGTGGAACCGGGTCATGAAGAATTTGTCCAACAGCTGCTGCAACCCAATGTGTTTGGCATTCGCAGTATCGATACCCTGGGGGGCACTCCAGCACCGCCTTCCCTCCAACCAGAACAAGTGGGTTTCAATGACTTACTTCCCGATATAGATGGTGTAATCCGTCGCAATCTCTTATTTGCTGGGTCAAAAGATGGCATCCTCTATTCTTTTTCCCTGCGGTTAGCACTGACATACTTGAAAGACCAAGAAATATTCCCAACATCAAGTCAGGAAAATCCCAATTATCTCCAACTAGGAGCAGCTACTTTCTTTCCTCTAGAGCCAGATAGTGGTGGCTATCAAACTATGGACTCTGAGGGCTACCAAATTTTACTCAATTACCGAAACCGTCGCAAGATAGCACAGTCAGTTTCCATCAGTCAGGTCTTGGCAGGGGAAATTGAGGCTGATTTAGTCAGGGATAAAATAGTTTTGATTGGATCTACCGCTTCTAGTCTGAAAGATGATTTTTTTACTCCCTATAGCCGCGACGAATCCGAGTCTCAGAAAATGCCTGGAGTGATGCTTCACGCTCAAATGGTTAGCCAGTTGTTAGATGCAGCACTCTCGAAGCGTCCCCTATTTTGGTTCATCGAAGAGCGAGGGGAAATCTTGTGGATTGTTTTCTGGGTGTCTTTGGGGGGGATTATGGGTTTAGCTCTGCGACATCCAATTGTGCTTAGTTTAGGAGTGGGGGGTAGTTTGGCAAGTTTATTGGCCATCGTTAATTGGATCTTTGCTAATTCTGGATGGGTACCAGTGGCCACACCAATATTAGGATTTTTCTTAGCAGTGGGCATGGTTGTTAGCTATCAATCTTATCAAAACCTCCGCCAGCAACAAACCGTCATGAAACTCTTGGGGCAGAATACTTCCCCTGAAATTGCCGATGCATTATGGCAAGAGCGCGATCGCCTTCTTTTCTCGGGCAAATTACCCGGAGTATCCCTGACAGCAACTCTAATGTTTTTAGATCTCAAGGGTTTCAGCATCATCTCCGAAACCATGTCCCCAGAAGACTTGCTCAATTGGTTGAATGAATTGCTCGCAGACATTGGTCACGAAATTGTGGTTCATAAGGGCATTATCAATAAGTTTACTGGGGATGGTTTGATGGCAGTCTTTGGGGCACCAATACCGCGAAAGACAACAGAAGAGATTGGAGATGATGCGGGCAACTGCGTCAATTGCGCTTTAGCCATCAGCGATTACCTGGAAAGGATTAATTTTAATTGGCAACAGCAAGGTTTACCTCTGATGCAAGTCCGCATCGGTATTTTTACTGGTCCAGTGGTAGTGGGGAGTTTAGGGGGCAAGGATAGGATCGAATATGGTGTCATTGGCGATACTGTGAATACTGCTGCTCGTCTTGAAGGCTGTGAAAAACATCGTCAACCTAACAATTGCCGCATTCTCATCGGGAAAGAGACTTTAGTTTACCTGCAAGATGAATTTGAAGTTGAATCTTGGGGACCTATAGCTCTCAAAGGGAAGCAACAGATGGTTGATGTTTACTTGGTTACGGGAAAAAGGGATTGACACCAGTTATTGGCAATCAAAAAGTTTTGCTAAACTTTTTATTTATGTAATGTTATTGAAATAACCCAAAATTGTTGAAAACTTTGTGTGTAGGCAAGGCGGTGCCCCTACTCTAGACGAGCGTGCGTAGCGCTATAAATTTGTAATAAGTCGTTAAATTTAGCAGTTGCTTTGGGCAGTATCCTTAAGGAAAACGATAAAACACTGATTGCAATATGCTCAAGAAGATTTTATATGCCGATGCTGGAGTCGGTAATTCCCAAGAAATGTTCCAGGTGCTGATGGATTTGCCTGCTATCCAAAGCGCTAGTATTACCATTTTGCATGTTGTCTCTGAGCAAATTAGCGCCGATGCAGTGGCGACTAAGTGGGAAGAAGGGGGCAAAATGTTGGCAGGGCTGATTGAGAAATTAAACCTAGACACCCATCGGGTGACTACTATGCTGCGTCAAGGAGAACCGAAAGATACTGTACGTCAGGTAGCGGCAGAAATAGATGCGGACTTGATTATTATGGGTTCGCGAGGATTGAAGCGTTTGGAAGCGATTTTGGGCAATTCTGTCAGTCAATATGTCTTTCAACTCACAAACCGCCCTATGTTGTTGGTTAAGGAGGATAATTACGTCAAAAAAATAAAGCGGATCATGGTGGCTATGGATAAATCCCCGGCTGCCCAATATGCTTTAGAATTAGCTATTTATTTGCTGCGAGGTTACCCAGAAGGGGAACTGGTGCTGAGTCGGATTAACCCGGATCTGAAACCAGAATTACTGCCCCTGTCTCGGATCGAAATCGACAACAATCCTATCTTAGCTCCTGCTGCTGCTCAGGCGAAAAGGCAGGGGGTTAAATGCCGCTCCATTGTCACTGGGGGGCGACCTGCGGCAGAAATCTGCAATTTGGCCGAGGAGTATAATATTGATTTATTATTGATCGGTTCTCCAGAACGCCGTCCTTCCATTGCCAGAAGCTTACCGGATCTGGATCGATTGTTGGGAACTTCCCTGTCTGACTACGTCCGAGTCAACTCTCCCTGTCCGGTTTTGTTAGCCCGGACTGATCGGTAACTGTTGTAGTTGAGGGGCGCAAGGTTTGCGCCCTGGTGATTCCCTCAACTATAAGGAACTGGATAGACGAGCACGGGCGATCGCTTCCCGGCTACAAGACTATAAGATGGTCCCTGGTGGGGAACGTGCTTTGCTTCTCTATCCACCGGGATTAGATTTTATTGCGGCTTTCTTCGGCTGTTTATATGCAGGAGTAGTAGCGGTACCTGCATATCCACCTAGAAGAAATCGCTCCATAAAGCGTCTGGAAAGTATAGTCAGAGACGCACAAGCAAAATTTTCCCTCACTACAGCTTCATGGGAGAAGAATATAAAAAGTCGCTTCCTCTCTAGTGGAATAAAGGGAGTGGAGTTTCTGAGTACGGATACAGTTGGGGATAATCGAGGGGATGAATGGAGCAAACCAGCCGTCACAGATGATACTCTCGCTTTCCTCCAATACACTAGCGGTTCCACGGGGAAACCAAAAGGGGTGATGATCACTCATGGGAATTTAGTCCACAACTCATCCCTAATCAAACAATTTTTTCAACACTCTCCTGACTCTGTAGCTGTTTCTTGGTTACCCCCCTACCACGATATGGGATTGATTGGGGGCATTATAGCACCAGTGTATATAGGTAATTCTACAGTGCTCATGTCTCCCGTCTCCTTTCTTCAACATCCTCTACGGTGGTTGGAGGCGATTTCTCATTACAAGGCTACTACTAGTGGTGGTCCGAATTTCGCCTACGAACTTTGCTTCAATCAAGTTATTGCACAACCAAATAAGCTCCAAGGACTGGATCTGAGCAGTTGGGAATTAGCTTTTACAGGAGCTGAACCTGTTCGCGCTGCAACTCTGGAACGGTTTGCTGCTACCTTCGGAGATTGTGGCTTTCGTAAAGAGGCTTTTTACCCCTGCTATGGTATGGCGGAAACCACTCTGATAGTTTCCGGGGATCTGAAAGAGGCTGATCCAGTTGTGAAAAGAGTCTCTTCAGGAGCACTTAAAGAAAATAAGGTTGTTCCGGGTCATATTTCAGATGAGGATGTGCAAACCTTTGTAGGTTGCGGCAAAACTGCACCGGATCAGGAAATTGTTATTGTCAATCCAGATACTTTCAGTCCCTGTTCCGACTCTGATATAGGGGAAATCTGGGTTAAAGGCAAAAGTGTAGCGGTGGGGTATTGGGAAAAACCAGAGCAGACGAAGGAAACTTTCCGAGGGCACTTAAGGGGAGGGGATGGGAGTTATCTGCGCACAGGGGACTTGGGGTTTTTGGCTGATGGAGAACTTTTCGTCACAGGTCGGATCAAGGATTTGATTATTATTAGGGGGAGAAATCACTATCCCCAAGATATCGAATTAACTGTAGAAAATAGCAATCCTGCTTTACTTCCTAATTGCTGCGCTGCTTTTGCAGTGGAGGTGTTAGGAGAAGAACAGTTAGGGATCGCAGTTGAAGTAAAGCGCACTTATCTACGGAAACTGGACTCAGAATCAGTTATTAATGCTATTCGCACGAATGTAGTAAAACACCACGAAGTGCAACCTGTTGCAGTACTGCTACTGAAAACTGGTAGTATTCCGAAAACCTCCAGTGGGAAAATTCAGCGTCATGCTTGTAAAGCTGGGTTCATAGAGGGAAGTATGAATGTAATAGCAGAGTGGAAGGAAAACTCGGAAACTGGGAACGAGGAGGAGAAAACTGAGAATAGAGAGACTATAAGAGCGCAGGAACTTGCACCCCTAAACCTTACTCGGGAAAGCAGTTCTATTGAAAATTGGTTAATAAAGCATATATCACGGAAAGTGGGGATTTCTCCAGAATCAGTGGATGTAAATTACCCTTTTGCTAGCTATGGATTAGATTCTATGGCAGCAGTACGGCTGTCTGGGGAACTGGAAGACTGGTTAGGATGTAAAATAGCTCCTACTCTGGCTTATGATTACCCCACTATTGCTAGTTTGGCCAACTATTTGGCAAAACTGACAGGAAAAACTTCTCCAACACCCAACACCCAACACC
>JACONB010000036.1 GCA_014323965.1 Prochloron sp. SP5CPC1
ATAGATTTGAGTTGAAATGGCAAGATAAAGGGTGCGATCGGGTTCTTGATCTTCAAGGGCGTAACGATAGTTGATGAATTGACCCATTGCGGTATGGAATTGGGAGATAGCAGAAATCCCTAGGAAACTTTTGATTTCTACAGCAATTTTTTCCTCTTTTCGTTCAGCGGCAATGAGGTGTTCTGCACCAAGGTCAATGTACATTTCTGTGAAGAGATCCGCCTGGATAGGAAGGGGATCGTGGGTAATCTGCCAGTTTTCTTTCTGGAGAGCAATTTTGACAGTTTGGTGAAATCGGTCTTTGCTCATTATAGCCTCTCCTAGTATTATAATTATAGCCCTTTTGCCCCACCCCGTCAAAAGAGATTCAGGAAGTGTTGAATTTCGAGAAAAGTGAGCAAATCCGCGTTTGGCAACATCCAACACGAGATCGCCTTGGGCGCCACTTTTAGTGATCGCGGTCCAGTTGATAGGTATAAATACTACAGATGATTTTTGTCTTTTGCATCTCTTAATGTTTACTTGAGCGAAAGTTTTTTATCTAGATTCAACATGTCTAAAGCCAAGAATACAAACAAAGCTGGCTGCACTACTGCATCTGAAAAAAGACTCAACAAAAATCCTAACTTATCCATTATGTATGTTTTGGGTAATATATAGTTTACATACGCTTCATACACTACAAAAACAATACTCGCTTTTAGTATTAGAGATAGAGGTAATGACTTAGACATTATCTTTAGCTTCTGTGAGGAGTATAAATTGGCAATAAAGGGCAGCATCAAGACTAAGAAAATCAGCCTGTAATCCCAAGAAAGACTGAGAATGTAAACTGAAACAATAATCCAAAATGAGAGAGAAAAAATAACTGTATTTTTTAATTGAAGTGATGCTTACTACAACTTATATTTCTTATGTAAATATAAAGTGTCGTGAAGATAACCAGCAATTTTATTAGAATAATGACATACCATAATGTTATTCCTCGTATTGTTATTCCTTGATACAGAGCAAGAAGTCCAAAGCTGATGCCACCAGTTGATTTAGGAGTATTTGCTAGTATGGACGGTATATAGGACAATTGTATTGCTACACCTACTATTGCTGGGCAAACAGTCCATAGATACTCCCTTTTGATTCTATTCTTTGGTTTCTGCACGAAGTACCAAATAGTGATTCCTACTGCGGGGAAAATTTTCAGGGCTGACAGTAAGAATGAACTAATGGCAGCAAGAGAAATTGTCATGGTAGCAAGAACACCGGATAAACGCCTACTTTTACTAACGAAAAGGGAAAATAATATCAACAAAATTAAAATAAATAAATCGTAATTTCCTCTTTCTAGTGCTAATTGGAAAGGAAAACTGCCAATAAATAAAGTAGAGCAAAGAATCTTGAGATTAAATCCTGATGATGGCTCTCTAAAGAACACAAAAATTGAGGCAAGAATAGCAATTATACCCATTGTCAAGCCGATTATACTAGTTGATGTTGAGTCAACATTGAAAAGTCGCAGCAGTGCTAGAGAGAATGGAGTATAATTAAATATTCTGGAAAATGGATCGCAATTGCTTGTATTTTGTAGCAGTTCATCTATGGATGCTGAGCATCCAGAAGAGTGGGTTAGTTGTCTCAGATCAGCGAATGAAGGTTGCATTGTAGGTAGACCATAAAATGGATGTCCATTAAATTCAATGCTATAGCAAACAAGAGAGTAAATTGAGTACCCCAATACAGCTAAAAATCCTGCTATGTTAATGGTTGTAACCAAGTCTAACCTATAGTTATTTTTCATTTTTTTTGTTTCATACCTCGATTTAAGTTTACATTTACTACCATGCTATAGCTTCAATCTCTTAAAAAGCCACTCAGGAACAATGCGAATAATCAACATAATCCAAAACCAGAACCAGGGAATATAGACAATATCCTTTTTCGAGTGCATTGCCTTCATGATAGCAGCTGCTACCTGCTTGGGGCTGGCTACTAAAAACATCCCCGGTTTACCAAAAGTCATTTTGGTATCCACAAAACCTGGCTTCACTGTCATTACATGGACACCAGATTTGAATAAGCGATTTCGTAACCCTTGCAAAAACAGACTGAGAGCGCCTTTAGCGGATCCATAGGTATAATTGCTCTGGCGACCTCTATCCCCGGCGACAGAGGAAATACCAACGATAAAACCATGTCCCTGTTGTTCCAGGTAGTTAGCTGTATGAGTCAGGATAGATAGAACTCCTGTATAATTGGAGTGAATTATGCGCTGTGCGTGGTTAAAGTCCATTTGGGCTGTTTTCTGGTACCCCAATTCTCCCAGAGATACTACTATACCATCTAAGGTACCTAAATTATCCACAGCTTTTTGCAGCAGTTCTGGGTGAGTTTCATAATCCAGTGCCTCGAAAGTACTCCAAGATATGGGAACTTGATACCGAATCCCTATATCTTGGGCAACTCGTTCCACTTCAAATCCATCCCGCGCCCCTAGGTGTAAGGCTGCTCCTTGCTGTGCCATTTCATGGGCTAATGCTCGCCCTATACTGGAAGTGGCTCCTATGAGTAAAACAGCTTTTCCTTTCATCTCTCTACCCCCAAGCGCTGGGATAGGGCAGAAGAGAAGCGGTTGTGGGGATCTACTCTCTCTTTCACCGACAACCACTGGGGGAAATTAGGATACATGCTGCGGAACGCTTCTGCACTCAACCGAGCATCTTTGGCAAGATACACACGCCCTCCATATTCAATCACCAATTTATCCAGCTTACGGAGAAATTCCCACAACCCCTTGCGTATTGGCATATCCAGGGCTAAGGTGTAACCAGCCATGGGAAAAGATAACCATCCTTCTTGAGAACCTAGACGCTTGAGCACAGCGAGAAAAGAACCCCAACCTGTTTGACTGCATAGCTGAAGCATCCGGTACAGAGCTTCCCTGCTGACTTCGGTGGGTAATACCCATTGATATTGGACAAATCCCTGTTTGCCATAGAGTCGATTCCAGTTTTGGATAAAATCCAGGGGGTAGAAGAAGGAATCATAATCTATCACCGACTTCACTTCTTTTGAGCGCATTTTACCGTAGTAGAGGGTATTAAAGATACTCATGGTGTAGCGGTTGAGGAGCCCTGCTGGTAAGTCAAAGGGCACTTTGAGGTTGGGTTTTGGCTTGAGGTGTAAGGGTTCTGGTTGCTGCTGTAAGGGAATGTCTTCCCGGGCTGCATGATTTCCGAACATCAAAATACTGCGCCCCAGGGACTTGCCAGAGGCAAGACAGTCAATCCAAGCTACAGAATACTGGTATTGGGGTTCGTATTCATCAAAGAGAGCAAAGGCTTCATCTAAATTCTTCGCCTTAATATGGTGGCTTTTAATATAAGCGGTTTGGATGGAGTGCAGGGCAAATTCTGCTTCCGTAATGATTCCCGTCAGCCCCATGCCTCCTACTGTCGCCCAAAAGATATCCTCGTTCTCCTGGCGGGAGCACTGTACTGTTTCTCCTGAGGCAAGTATAAGCTCCAGGGAGCGAAGGTGATGAGAAAAGGAACCATCTCGATGGTGGTTTTTGCCGTGAACATCAAAGGCAACTGCACCACCCACTGTGACAAATTTGGTTCCGGGGGTAACTGCTGGAAACCAGCCTCGGGGAACGAAGGTTGCTAAAATTTCCTTCATGGTAACCCCAGCTTCACAGCGTAAAATGCCTGTCTTTTTGTCGAAGGCGAGGATGCGGTTTAACCGTTGGGTGAGTACGGTGTAACCTTTGGCGTTGAGTGCTGCATCCCCTAAGCTACGACCTAAACCTCTAGCTATCACAGGACTTTTGCCACATTCTTCCAGGATTTTCCTGAAGGAGGAAACCTTTTCTGGGCGCTGAAGGTAACTTTTGACTACCGGGTATCTACCCCATCCTGAGAGGGGAGTTTCCAGATTTGAAGGATGTTTTAACTTCATGTTAGTGATTAGCCTAGTATATACGTTGCTCAACCTCTAGTGGAAGTGCTGATGAAAAATTTTCAAGTAATATCAAATCCGGTTGGGCAATGCCCATAATCAAAAATTCGGCAACTGATTTGTTGGGTTTCGTGCCTCAACCCAACCTACGGCTAACATCCTCCAAACAGCCAGCCTTCTCAACTTCGATAATGACAACTTTAATTCAGAATCTCGCAGTTTATTCAAGTCTTTGGCCAAACTATTTTTTAACTAAACTTTCACAATTAAGGCTCCAGAATATTGAAAATAGTTTCACGGCTGACTAATTCGGTGGTTTCTCCTTCGGCGATCGCCCGTTCCATTGCCATATCTTCAATAATCTCTGCAAACAACTCCTCTAATTCATCTTTGTTGTCTCGCAAAACCTCTTCTGAGTTTAGCGTAATTTCAGCCATTATACCTACCTGCATTTAATGAGTGTTGTACCTTTCAGTGACTATTTAAAAAAAATGGGTTTGGTATATAATTATAGCCTTTTTGCTCCGCGCCGTCAAGTCCGTTTTGTTTGGTTGGCGTAACACACCCTACATGTTAATTTTCCCCTATGTACCTCCCCCAAATTTTGCCCAGCGACAGTGTTGCCTTTGGCGTTCAGTGCTGCATCCCCTAAGCTGCGACCTAAACTTCTAGCTATCACAGGACTTTTGCCACATTCTTCCAGGATTTTCCTGAAGTTGGATTTTTGATATCATTATAACCTCACTTATAGATGAATAATTGAGCAATATTGGCAACTCTAATTTCTGTGTTGTCTCATTCAATTACTCCCTGATGTTTGAGCCAAAGAATCGCAAAACATGTGATAACCCAACTTACCACGGTTAGGAGGATAGGTAAATCCTTTAACAAAACTTCCTCGGGGCCCTCAGTTTTCCCTCCCTGCTCTCCCCCACTGCCATTCCTACGCCCCATTGGGGGTGGATCGCTAAGTAACTGGTAGCGAAAAATGCCGTACAAAACAAATGGCAGGGTTAACAGCATCCAGGGAATTGATGCTCCGCCGAAAGCAGGACCAGAACTCCAAAGGGCGTAACTCATGACTGCACCAGTGGTAACAGTGCTTTCCATACGAGTCAGCAGGGGTAAAGAGTAGTACTTGAGCACGGAACGAGGCTTAATATCTTGAATTTCTGATAATCGCACTTCCGCTTTGCGCTTCTCAATACCCAAAAACAGAGCTAACATGGCGGTACAAAGCAAAAACCAGGAAGACACCATCAAACCTGTAGCTGCTGCACCGGCACAAGCTCGCAAAACAAAACCTGTGGCGATGGCCAAAATATCCAAAATAACAGTGCGCTTTAGTTTTAGGTTATAAGCTACTTGCAGCATAGCGTAGCTCATGAGGATAGCTCCCAAGGTGGGCCCGCGCTGCCAACCCACAATTAGAGCACCGCTTAACAGAACTACTGCCATTACTAATGCTGCTGGGATACTCACTAATCCAGCAGCTATAGGGCGCTTGCACTTCACAGGATGCCTTTGGTCTGATTTGACATCTACTATGTCATTCAGCAGATAGAAGGCACTAGAAGTACAGCAGAACAAGACTAACGCCAGGGAACCACCCAGAAAGGATTGCCTATTGATGCTAAAAGCAAACAAGGGGGCGACAAAGACCACCAGATTTTTCGTCCACTGGCGAGGTCTTAGAGCAGCTAGAGCAGCGAAATAGGTACTTTTTTTACTCCTAACTGCTGCCTTTTTTGGAGATTGTTGTGTGATAGGTTTTCTCCCTTGGCATAAAACTATATCTACTCTAGATTAGACATTTTTCCTGTCAAAGTCTACCCAACACAAATCTCTTTGGCTGTTGGGTTTCGTTTCCTCAACCCAACCTACAATCTGGCGATGGGTGGCATTTTTATATTTAGGGATTATCAACCGCAGATAAACGCAGATGAATAGGTATAATTAATCTTTTGTAGCTATTTTATCTAAGAGTTGGTAAAATGGCTCCCAGTTATCTTCCTGCATAATGGGTTCCCAGATTGATTCAATGACGGGTCTGAGTAATGCTGTTTTGGGGTTATAATAGTGGAGGCGATCGCCTATTTTACCCATTTCTTCTTCTGGTAATTGATTGAGTATTTTATGATATAATATTCTCCACTTAGTTAAAAGTTCGTTTTCTTGTTTCAACTCCGATAATAGGCTATTCTCCAGAATGGTGGCACTATCTTCTCGCCAACCGTAATTAAATCCTTGGGCTAACTCAGCAAAGAAACCATGATATCCCACTTGAGTATTGACGAGTAACTCAATTGTTTGTTGGAATAATGCTTTGGCTTCGGAAAGGTGCAACTGAGGTAAACCTAATTTTTGCAGCATGAGTTCATAGTAATAAGAGTGAAAATAGTCGTCAAAGTGAGCCAAACCAGCTTCCAAATCCTCCCCAGAGATAACCTTGCTTAAAGGTGCTTGCAGTCTTTCTAAATTTAATTTACAAATAAAAGGCTGATTCCCATAGCTGTAAAGTCCGCTATAGTCGAAATAAGCAGCGGTAAATTGGGGATTATAAGTGGGAATAAAAGCGTAGGGACCGTAATCAAAACTTTCCCCCGTAATTGACATATTATCTGTGTTTAATACCCCATGACAAAACCCCGCAGCCATCCACTGGGCAGTTAATCGGGCTACCCTTTCTACCAATTCAGCGTAGAATCTAGGGTAGCGCTCATCCTTATTGGCAATGGTAGGATAATAATAATCGATAACATGGTCTAAGAGTCTAGCAATTAAATCAGTACGTTGGAAATAATGTAATCTTTCAAAGGTACCAAAACGAATGTGAGAACGACTAAAACGCACCATGACGGAAGAACGAGTGGGAGAAGGTTCGTCCCCCCGCCACAAAGACTCTCCTGTTTCAATTAAACTGAAACAGCGGGAAGTATTTACTCCCAATTGATGTAAAGCTTCCCCCGCTAATACTTCCCGCACCCCCCCTTTGAGAGTCAGTCTCCCGTCAGCGCTGCGGGAATAGGGTGTTCTTCCCGAACCTTTGGTACCGAAGTCGTAGAGATGACCATCTGTACCCCTTATTTGTCCGTAAAGAAAACCCCTCCCATCTCCTAAATAAGGGTTGTAGGTACCAAATTGGTAGCCGTGGTAGCGCAAAGCTAAACAGGGGTTGATTGGGGGAAACTTACCAAAAACTTCGATGAAATGATGGTTAGCGACAGTTTGGGACTCTAAACCCAGGAGGGGGAGTAGGGAGTCATTGCGGAACCGCAAGATATGCAAGGGAAATTCCGCTGCTGTTACTTCGTCGTAATAATCGTCACCCAAACTTGCTAAAGCTGGTTCGTAGTTAAGACGAGAAAAGGGGTTGGGGGTTGTTTCAGTCATGAGGGAGTAAACTAGAAGATGTTCATATTAGGTATCTCACTATGCCAGACTCTATTTTATATACAGAGGAGTGCTTTGTTGTTCTCCAGGAGGATCAACCGGAGCAATTTCTCTCCCTGGAAGAATTACGGGAAAAATTGAAAGGTATTTTATTGTCTCACCAAGAGGATCTACCTCCAGACTTAGCTAAATTTGCTTCTATCCAGGAGCAGGTGCAGCACCTCATCGATACTGCGTGCGAATTCCATGTGGGTCCGGGGCAATATTTACAGTGGTATGTTACCAGACTAGAAAAATAACTCCTTCGCCGCCGGCATTGATTAATGGCGGCGGTCTTTGCGCGATACTCTCATACCTTAATCAAAGCAACTTCAACCCGATTTTCTCCCGACTCAGTAATATCAGCGCGAATATCAGGACCGAAAAATTTACCTATCTTCTCCTGTTTCTCCTGCCACATAGCCAAACCAATCAATGGGGAGTAAAATTCCAACACTACTGTATAAGCACCATTCACTGCTACTTCCTTTATACCGGTCAAAACGGGTCTTTCCTCGTCTGTGGGACTTAAACCTAGTCTTTCTAAAGACTCATCTAAATGAGCTTTTTGTCCGTAGCGATAACGAGTCACGTCTTGACAGATTTGCTTTTGGGTGGGGGTAGCTTGTTCCTCTCGCAAAGCGATAATTTCCTGGGGTGTGGGCGTCAAGAAGGGGACGGGTTTTAACTCCGACGCTTTCAGAGCAAGTCCGCCCAGTAAGACGGGAATGCCGTAGAAAAATCCTGCCAAGTTCAAGGTAGCATTTCCTGTCCCATAGGCGACAAAACCTATAATAGTCAAAATCCCACCCACAACCAAACCTAAACTTCCTAAAGATATTTTTCGGAGCATTTTCAATGTGTACTGTGATAATAAAGATTGTAATATGTTTCGCGCCAAGACGCAAAGACGCAAAGGGGAGGGAAAGTTACAATTTTTGCAGGAACCAAGCTATAATTTGCCCATCATCTAAGGTTTGTCCTTGGATTAACGCTTCCTGAAGTAAAGAGAGGGAAAACCCTGGTATAACTAGGGATTCGGTGATGGGTTGGCTCTTTCCTTCTACTATTTGGAAGCCATAAATTTGGCAGTCTTGAACCCTGATAACCCAATATTCAGCAATACCTAATTCCTGATCTAGGAGTCTTTTGCGCCCCAAATCTTCATCCCCATCTAGGGAGGAATCGGAGATTTCCACCGCTAAATCTGGGGGTGGAGTTTCTGTAAGATTTGGGATACCTCTACTCTCAGGAGCAAAATGAACCCGCTCTCCAATATAATAGGAAATATCAGGTTGTGCTCCCTGTTTTCCTTGTTTACGATAACTTGCGTTGGTTAAACTTTTAATAGGAAGATTAACTGCATTGCTAAATAGGGCTATAATTAAGATGACTAAGGTATTGATTCTTCCGTGAAGAGAACCTACTCCCATTGTTTCAATTTTTAGATAACCGTCAAAGTAGTAGTCTTTTGTTTTTCCCAATTCTGGATCTGACGTCCAAGCTAAATACTGGCTCCAGGATGCTTTAACCCATTGGTTCGTAATGATTTCTTGGGTTTCTGTTTTCGCAATAGTTTTTGTCATGGCTTTATCCCTCTGCGCCCTCTGCGCCTCTGCGGTTTAACAAAAACCCTATATATATGGCACCACATTTTCCCACTCCTAAAGGATAACATCAAATAATTCCAAATGTCAAGACTTTTTTGAAAAAAAACCTGATTCTTGGAAGGGATCGACCCGTTGCGCCCCTACCAGGGGATTATTTGTTAAAATGATAGTTCAGAAACTGTTGGAGGACAAATATGGATCGAGCAGCACTCATAGAGAAAATAACTCAGATTGAGAAAAAGCGGGAAGTACTGGAAAACCTGCTGGATCGCCCTGATTTAGGAACTTTGCGCCTTGATGTCAATCAAGCAATCGAAGAATTAGATGACTTGGTGGAAGAATTTAAGGAAACCTTCCCGGAACAATGAAGTTATCCAGATTAAAATATGTAGCTTGTCTACTCTTAATCTTCATCGCCCTACTATGGTATCGTAACACCATCCCCTTCCTCGTGTCTCCTGCTAACTCCAGCAGTAACAATAATGGTATTGAGTTGCGCGGGGTGTGGTTAACTAATGTTGCTTCCGGGGTACTCTTCGTTCCTGGAACAATCAACCGTTCCTTGAAAATGCTTTCCCAGCTCAACTTTAACACTGTCTATCCGGTGGTTTGGAACCGAGGAACTACTTTATATCCCAGTGAAGTGGCTCGCCAAGTTACGGGAACAGGAGAACAACCTCTGCTTAAATTCATGCAGGGTGGTACTGATGTTTTGCATAAAATTGTTAAACTAGGTCATGGTAAAGATTTACAGGTCGTCCCTTGGTTTGAATACGGTTTGATGGCTCCTGCTAACTCTTCCTTGGCAAAAAGCCATCAGGAATGGCTGACTCAAAGTAGGGATAATGATTATAGCATAGAGGAAGAGGGTAAACAAAAGTATCATGTGTGGTTAAATCCCTTGAACCCGGAAGTGCAGCAATTCCTCCAAGACCTGGTGGTGGAAGTGGTGCGCAACTACGATGTAGATGGCATTCAGTTTGACGACCATTTTGGATTATTCTCGAAAATAACACAAAGTGCCAAAGCTGTCAAGCCTGATATCACCATTTCCCTCGCTACCAATCCCTACCAATTTGCCTATACAGAGTATCTCCAAGACTGGTTAACTTGGGTAGAGGAAGGTTTAGTGGATGAGTTAATTTTACAGGTTTATCGGGATGATATAGGTAGTTTTTCCACGGAATTATCTACTGACACAATTAAAAAGGTTCGTGGTAAAATTCCCATCAGTATTGCTATCTTTACGGGAAACCCCCAACACCCCGTCTCTATGGAGCAAATTGAGGAACAAGTTAAAACAGTGCGCGATCGCCGTTTCGATGGTTTATCCTTCTTCTATTGGGAAAGTCTTTGGAGTTACCTCACCCCAGACTCTCCGAGAAAGCGTCGCCAAACCTTCCAAACTCTCTTCTCACAACCAGCTTTAGTACCCGAGTTCTCCCGTTTTCAGTGAAACACTTGCCCTTTCTCTAAAAATGAACAAAAATAACTTCCCCAAAATCCCATTATTTGCTGTTATGATTATACTCTTGTCAGGGTGTAGCGGTATCAATCGACCAGAAAATTTTTACCGAGTGAGGGAGAACAAATTGCCCACTGTGGCTGATGTAGAAGCTGACTGTGAGGGGG
>JACONB010000037.1 GCA_014323965.1 Prochloron sp. SP5CPC1
TTTGGCCAGTTCTTGTCTTTGATGGAATGGGTCTGCTGGAAGCGTGGGGTGTACTTTGCCAAAGTCAACCCTAACGGCACAAGCCAAACCTGTCCATCCTGTCTGACAACAGTCAAAAAAGAACTGAAAGTCAGGGAGCATCATTGTCCTGAGTGTGGGTATCGGACGCATCGCGATCATGCAGCAGCAGAAATGGTATTGCATCGTGGACTAGAGAATGTAGTATCCCAGGGACTCTGGGGAACGGAAACAGCCTGTCAAGTCGATCTGTCGGGGGTCTATGACCTAGACAAGTGGCGTGGGGCAGGAATACCCAATCGTAAGGCTGGGAAGCCCGCGCTGTACCCGTAGGGTCAGCGTCGGGAGGATGTCACCTCACTTACCATATTATCACAAGCAAAAAATCTAAAGAGAAACAACCATGTATAACGTCACCATCTTGGGAATTGGAAAAATCGGGTCGGCGATCGCGAAACTACTACATCGCAGCGGTGATTACACAGTAATGGTTGGCGATATGGACGCTCAAGCCTTGGAACGCCTAAGCGCATCAATACCAGTCAAGACCTTCGTCATAGATGTCACTGATAAAGCAGCGATAATGGAAAAACTACAGGGTCAAGACTGTGTCGTCTCTGCCTGCCCCTATAAAGTCAATGCAGGTATCGCCAGTGCAGCTCTAAAAGCTGGAGTCAGCTATTTCGACCTGACCGAAGACATCGCAACCACCTCCGCTGTTCGCTCCATTGCTCAAATGGCACCTAAGGGTTTAGTCTTCGCTCCCCAATGCGGTCTAGCTCCCGGCTTTATTAGCATTCTCGCTCATAATCTTTGTCGCCGTTTTGACAAGCTCGACGAGGTTAAAATGCGCGTCGGTGCTTTGCCGCAATATCCTTCTAATATGATTATGTACAATCTCACTTGGTCCACCAAAGGTTTGATTAACGAATACTGCAATCCTTGTGAGGCAATTCACAATGGTCGTAAAATTGAGGCAATCCCCTTAGAAGAAGTGGAGCATTTCTCCCTAGATGGAGCAAATTACGAAGCATTTAATACTTCTGGCGGCTTGGGAACTCTGTGCGAAACTCTCGAAGGGCAGGTGCGTAGCCTAAACTACAAGACCGTGCGCTATCCAGGACATCACTATCTCATGGCATTTTTAATCAAAGAATTGCGCCTGAGCAATCGCCGCGATCTGCTCAAAGAAATTTTTGAAAGTTCCATTCCCACCGCGCAACAAGACGTGGTAGTTATCTTTTGCACCGTTACTGGCTGGAGAAACGGACATCTAGAACAAATTAGTGATGCCCGCAAGATTTATCCTCTCAATTGGGATGGAGAAACCTGGAGTTCTATCCAAATCACAACTTCTGCCTCCCTTTGTGCTGTCTTAGACATGTATCTCAAGGGAAAAATTACCCTCAGTGGTTTCCTAAAACAAGAGCAAATCAATCTAGATACTTTCCTCGCTAATCGTTTTGGTCGTTACTATCTTGAGAAAAGTGAGTTGATAAACACAAAAGAAAAAACTGCAATTCCTTTCCCTAAATCCTAATCCTTTAAGTTTTATAAAAGTAAAAAAAAATTAACAATATGTCCAATTTTCTCTATAACAAATATTCCACTACTAAGGAGAGAAAAATGTCTGAGATCCAACCAAAAAAGTGGTTAGAGTGGATCTGTTCAAGTAAAAATTTAGACGAGTTAAGGAAAAACTACAATCAATGGGCAGATACCTATGAAGCAGATGTTAGTGGAGTATGGGAATCAGTTCCTTTGGCTACAGCATATCTGCTTGCAAAGTATATAAGCCACAAGCAAAGGGCGATTCTGGATGTTGGGGCTGGAACGGGTCTAGTTGGTGTTGCATTGGCCGCGCTGGGATTTGAACAGATTATAGGTATTGACATATCCCCTAGTATGTTAACCCAAGCGGCGGCTAAAGGCGTATATAGTTCCTTGGTTTGCTGCTCCATAGGAGATGAAACATTCAGAAACTTAGGTAGGGCCAGTGGCATCATCGCCACAGGAGTATTTGCGGAAAGCCATGCTGGGTCAGCAGAATTGAACGCACTTCAAGAAAAAATTGAGCCTAATGGCATCCTCGTATTCACAGCACGCCAAAGTTTCTTGCCTAAACTTCAAGAAGTCCTGAACCAACCAGGATGGACTCTTATAGATTCTAAGGTGATGCGGATTTATGAGGACCCCACACATCTTCTCGCCTGCAAAATCCATAATACAACCAAATAATAAAGCAAAACAAATTGTGTCAAATATGAGTTCAGAATTGAAAAAACTAGAACAAGTTAACCAAGAACTGGAGAAGGTTCCCAATCTAAGTCGCCATGAATTGCTTGAGATGAAAGTAATTCAAGAAAGCCAAGATTTGGTTCATCGAGTTGGTGCAACAAGCGAACCCAAACAAAGGCTTCCATTTACGAAGTTATATTTACCGATGGCCTTCACAGGCATTTTGGAGCCAAACAAGCTCGTAAATGAGACTCATCGTGCGATCCAGATCCTATTACCTGGCACGGGAACCACCTTTTCTGTTGCTGAGACACTATGTGATATTGCGGGAACTTTTCATGGCCGAAAAAGCAAGAACCGTGGACGCGGGCGAAAAAGCAGCCAAAGTTTGCTAACTCAATTACTACCAGATGGCGAGATATTCCGCGTAGCTTCTTTTCCCACCGATCTCCCGCTCAACGGCATGGGAGCGGATGCCACCTTTGAGTTTGCCAGCGAACAGGGTCTTATGGCAGTGATTCGCCACGTCCATCTTGTATTATCACGACTCTATCCCCATCGCCCAGTTTTTATTACTGGACGCAGCCAAGGAGGTGTAGCCGCCATACTGTACGCACAGCATTATGAAGATCTAGCTGGGGCAATTGCAGTCAATCCGCCCCATCCCGATCCAGAACTATTTCAGTTTACCGTTCAATACTTGGAGAATAAAGCTGAAATTTTGGCCGATCTGCTCCATGCTCCTGGTGTTACTTTACACGATCGTAGCTGGCAAGCTTATAAGACCTTCACACCTTTTTTTGACTATCCATCTAAGCTGTCCCTGTCTCCAATTCTAATTTTGGTTAGCTTGGGCGATCCCTTCAACTTATTTCCCCAGTATGCTCATGCACTCAAGAGATTTGCAGAAAATGACAAAAAATGTCAGTTGCATATACTTGATGCGGGGCACAATCTTTGGGATAGGAAATCGGCAGATACTTATCGAGAAGTAATTCATTTGCAGACCCAATTCATGTTAAATCATCTGAAATGCAATTGAATATATACATGGTTGTTTGGTTCATATTCATATTCATATATATAGCGTTTCGCGGGGGAGTGGGGATCTGTACCTCACCAATTTGAGAAACGCTATAATCCTTCCTCTTTTGCCCATCCCAAAGCTTGGGCGTTTTGTTTCAGAAATACTTCCATAGAAGTGCCTGCACATTTTGGAATGTGGATAAAAATACATTTGTGTTTATGTGAAATCATCTCTCTCTTCCTTTTACTAAGATACTACAATAAGCAGGGTTTGACCTCCCCCTACCATAAACCCTTCCTTTCCAAGCACCTCCTTTTCCTTGCCAATGACGCAAAGCAGAGTCTAGAGTCATGAGGGTATAGAGGAAGGCGATCGCTGGTAAGGAAAAACTCCATAAGGGCACTCGCCCATATAACTTAAGGGTAGGCACAAAAGCCACAGCCATCAACAACCAACCAAAAATACCAGCACCAACCACAAATTTCCAACCGAACACCCCTCCTAAAACCAAAGCTACGGGGGGAACGAGATATATGATTGTCATAGCGATAGTGGTGCCAATTAAAAGTAGAGGAGAATAATTAAGCTGGGTAAAAGCGGTGCGAGCTACCATATTCCAAATAGTATCCAGAGAGGGATAAGGTCGCAAACTGCGAGTCATCTCAGTCAGTCCCAACCAAATATTAGCCGGTTTCCTAGTTTTAACAGCTTGTGCTAAAGCACAATCGTCAATTAAAGCATCTCGCACTGCCTCAATACCCCCAATACCCTCATAAGCTTGGCGGCTAATTAAAATACACCCTCCAGCAGCCGCAGCAGTTTGTCTCGAAGGATCATTCACCCAGCTAAAAGGATAAAGCTTTTGAAAGAAAAAGACAAAAGCGGGGATGAGCAGCTTTTCCCAAAAATTTTCGCACCGCAGCAATACCATTAAAGAAACTAAATCTAAATCCTCCTCTTCCCCTTTGAGAACTAATTCCCTAATATTAGTGTCGTGATGCTGAATATCCGCATCGGTAAATAAAAAGTAATCTGGGTTGTATTGCTCTCCATGACGAATACCTTCAGCTAGAGCATGAAGTTTTCCTGTCCAACCGGAAGGTAAAGGTTTGGTGGTAATAACTTCTAGCAATTTATCTCTCTTGGTATGAGCAGCAACTTCTCTGGCTATATTTGCTGTACCATCCCTACTACCATCGTCTACTAAAATGACCCTCATGGAACCGGGATAGTCTTGAGTTAGGAGGGATGGTAATGTAGTAGGAATTAAATCCGCTTCATTACGAGCGGGTATCACTACACAAACTGACGGCCACTTCTCCAGTTTAGTTGTTTTTGTCATCAAGCGCTGGTTAGAGAGCCAAAACCCACCTCGCAGAGTGAGCAAACCGAGCCAAATTAAGCAGGAGATAACCGTTAAGGAGAAATAAATTGTCTCGTTCATTTTGATTGAGAATAAGTTATAGTGCAGTACCCAAGAGTAGAAAAAGCAAAATGCAACTACAAGATAGATTAACGATTACGGGAGTTAAACAGGCGATCGCCCAATCTCAAAAATATCTCCTCAGGCAACAATATGAGGATGGCTACTGGTGGGCGGAACTAGAATCCAATGTTACCATTACCGCAGAAGTTGTGCTCCTTCATAAGATTTGGCGAACCGATACCACCCGCCCCCTAGAGAAAGTAGAAACCTACCTGCGGGGAGAACAACGAGAACATGGCGGTTGGGAACTATATTACGGTGATGGGGGAGATTTAAGTACCTCTGTGGAAGCTTATATGGCCCTCAGGTTGCTGGGAGTACCCCCCACAGATAACGACTTAATCAGGGCGCGTAACTTTATTCTTAAAAGGGGTGGCATTAGCAAAACAAGAATATTTACCAAGTTCCATTTAGCCCTAATTGGTTGCTATAACTGGCAGGGCATTCCTTCCATTCCGAGCTCAATCATGTTACTCCCCGAGTGGTTCCCTTTTACCATCTACGAAATGTCCAGTTGGGCGAGATCCAGTACCGTCCCCCTGCTCATTGTCTTTGATAAAAAGCCAGTCTTCCCCATCAATCCCACCATTACTTTAGAGGAACTATATGCAGAAGGAATCAATAACGTTCGCTACGAATTGCCCAGCAATGGGGATTGGACAGATATCTTCAATTGGCTAGATCATGGCTTTAAACTAGCAGAAAACCTCAATTTAGACCCCTTTCGGGAAGCAGGATTGAAAGCAGCAGAAAGATGGGTTTTGCAACGACAGGAAACCACAGGAGACTGGGGAGGGATTATTCCAGCCATGCTCAATTCCCTCCTAGCACTCCGCACTCTAGACTACAATGTGGCAGATCCAGCTGTAGTGCGAGGATTGAAAGCAGTAGATAATTTTGCCATCGTTACCACCGATAGCTATCGCATTCAACCCTGCATCTCCCCAGTGTGGGATACAGCGTGGGTATTGCGCAGTCTGGTAGAGTCCGGTATGGCACCAGATAGTCCAGAGTTAGTGCGGGGAGGAGAATGGTTGTTAAAACAGCAAATCCTTGAATATGGGGATTGGGCGGTGAAGAATAAAGAAGGAAAACCCGGGGGCTGGGCTTTTGAGTTTGCCAATGGCTTCTATCCCGATTTAGACGATTCTGCTGTAGTAGTAATGGCTCTGGATAAGTTAAAACTACCAGATGAAGAAGCAAAAAAGGGTGCCATCGCTCGTTGTGTTGATTGGATGGCTACCATGCAATGCGGACCCGGAGGTTGGGGAGCCTTTGACAAGGATAATAACCAAGACTGGCTCAACCAGTTGCCCTATGGAGACTTGAAAGCCATGATCGACCCCAACACCGCCGACGTAACAGCCCGGGTGCTGGAAATGTTGGGGGAGTGCGGTTTAGAGATGGAACCGGAAAGAGTGTCGAGGGCCATCGCCTATTTAACCAGAGAACAAGAGGCAGACGGCAGTTGGTTTGGTCGTTGGGGAGTCAATTATATCTATGGTACCAGTGGCGTCTTGTCAGCCCTAGCTTTAGTAGCTCCCCAGACTCATAAGGATATCATTGCACGGGGCGGGGCTTGGCTAATAGACTGTCAAAACCAGGATGGAGGTTGGGGAGAAACCTGCCGCAGCTACAACGATCCAGCCCTCAAAGGACAGGGAGTCAGTACCCCTTCCCAAACTGCTTGGGCTTTAATTGGCTTAATAGCGTCAGGAGCAGCAACAGGGAAATGGGAAAAGAAAGCCATTGAAGCTGGAGTTAATTATCTTATTACAACTCAGAGAGAGGATGGTAGTTGGAACGAATCTGAATTTACAGGAACTGGATTTCCCGGTCATTTTTATCTCAAATACCACTTATATCAGCAATATTTTCCTTTAATTGCCTTAGCTCGCGCTCAAGAATTGATTTTGTGAGTTTGATTCTTTTTTCCCAAGGTAACCATTGACCATATTTACCAGTTATTGGGGGTTACAGGGTTTAGAAATATAACCAACTGCACCCACTAACTTAGCGCGAATCTTATCAATAAGGCCATCCCTTCCTGTCAACATGGTAATGGGAGTCTTCCTCATCAGTCTAGACTGCTTCAAGACTTGGCATAGTTCATAGCCATCAATTTCCGGCATATTAATATCCATTAATATCAGATCTGGCTTATGTCGAGCCAAAGTCATCATCGAGCGAGCAGGATTTACTATGTTAATCACCCTGAACCCACTGGCTTCTAGCACTTTTTTCACAAATTGCTGACTGGTTTCGCTATCATCAATGCAGGCAATAAGAGGGCTATTCTTGTTTTTAGGATTACCGTAGGGAAGCATTTTGATGGCTCCATCTTTCACCAGAGGTTGCAAAAATAAAGCTAAGTCGAGACTATCTTGGCCTGTGCGATGGGCAACTTCGTATAAGCAAGGATTCTTGTTAAACGTCCTCACGAGATTTTCAACCCAATCATCATTTGGTCCATTCAGCCAGGAATGATTGAAAACCCGTTCTCTATTCTCAATTAGAGGTCTTTGAAAAGGAGACGTTATCTCTGGACGTAGTTGCACCCAAGTTTTAATTTCTTCTTGCACCCCGAAGATTAATTTATTCAAAGGGAGGGATAGCAATAAAGGATCTAACCCGATTGTCTTTTTAAATTTAATCAATCCACGAGACAATCCCCAAACTTGACTTACAGCTTCTCGAGTCAACTGAAACAAGACGCGGCGTAGTTGTTGCAAAGATAAATTTCCTGCCCGCCAAATATTACAAACATATTGGTAGTCATCGCTCAAGTCAGAGAGAAAAGGCAATTTGCTTTGGGGAAGCAACTGGGAGAGCAAATAGGTCTGTCTTTCTCGTTCTCCCATGGCGCTACTGGCAAAATGGATTTTGCCATCCCCCATAAATACCCGCCACTGCACCGATTTATCGCTGACATCGTAAATTGTTAAGCGTCCAGATACCTTGTCATCAATAAGTTGTTTGACAATCTTTGATGGAATTACAATTTTACTTTTTTTTTGCTCTACATTTGCATAATTCATGTTATGGATATTGTTAAAATTCTCTGAGGAAACTCAAATACCAATTCAATTCTCATCTATTGTAGCTTTCTTTGTCAAAATGAATTGTAATTCAAGTTACCAAGCGAGGATATTTTTGTTAAATTAAACCTTAATCGGACTTTAAACTTAGTCCAAACGTGCTCAATTCGTAAATTCATTTTCCTATCATAACTCAAACCCATATAATTTTATTTTATGTGCATGCACTTTCAGTAATAAACGTACAGGTTATCTTTTGTATGTATGTCTATAGCTTGCACAATTCTTTAATTCATTTGGGCAAGATGGTGGAATTTTAAGTCCTGAATCAGTGAAACAAATGCTACTACCTGGTAAGTGATTGTGTGTAAAGATTTGCTATCATAGGATCCAAAATTTTAGCAATATAGTTTTGACAATTTAAATGACGTGGAGCATATTTTGTGGAACACTTGTGTCACACTGAATTCTCTTGTTTGGCTTCAAATCTGCAAAAATTTAGGATTCTATGGTATCAAAATTAGTGTAAGATTATTGGATGTGGAGACTACACATATATGAAAAGAAAAGTAATGATATAATTATTTTCATGAAAGATATTAATATTATTTTAGTTTCTATGGAACTAGAAATTTTTGAATGAGGGCTTCCGTTTTTGAATACTGAGACAAAATAGGCATGTGCATTTTTCAAAGGACGCTTCAGTGGAAACCAATTCAACTCCCCTGTATCCACTGCTGCTATATAACAGGCTTCCATACATGTACTAATCAGACAACTAAATATGTTACAATATGATAATCTCAATAACACCTTGACATAATTATTATTTTGAAATACATCAGGAAATTAGCCAATAAAATTACTATTACATATATTTGTTGCTATGATGATAGAGCTTAGCAATGGTTGCTAGGTTGTGATCAAGAGGTGTTAGTTTTTGAATTTTTGTTGCTTAGTAACCATCACTATGGTTTATTGGATTAATCTGGAATATATACGATGGCTGGTTGTGGGATTTGGGATTAACACATAGTTTTCGCATTATTATTATTATTATTATTATTATTATTCGGTTTATTATAAACATGAATGAAAAAGTACTTGCTTTTGCCTTGCACTATTTTTTCTCTTCCCATTTACAATGACTGCAACCATCCATCATATTAGATATGCATATAGAATCAACGGATTTTGTAGGTTAAAGATGCTTTTTGGGCCTGTACATATATACGGCAAATTTGTGGTTGGTTATCAGTGGGAACTTTACAATTTGTTATATAAACGCCATTGAAATTATTATTATATTATTGTATGCAGCTAGATCTGCAAAAATCCTGCACTATACATTTACAGTGTAATCCATTGATTACAAAATACTTACATATTAAAACTTCTTTATTTGTGAAAGAAGGTCTAATGGTGAAAGCTTACATCTTCTCAGGACCTGAGGATCGAGTAATTCAAATTTTGTTTCATTTCAGTTATAAATGTTTATTTACGTAAGTTGTATCTGCATGTGATCATTCTTTCTTTACTGATTTTATCTCTGAATATGATGAATAGCTATATGCAAGAAAAAATTACCTTATCAATGGATTCCCCATTTGATAATGAACAAAATGATGTAACTTGTAAAAAATTATTACATTTATATTTTTATAAATGCCTGAATTTTTTCTCTACAAATGGATCTTTCTGTTGTTAACTAGTGCAGAGTTGTAACTGTAAAATTTTTGGCATATTGGCATACAAGGCTAAAACTTTCAGCCATGCTGATTATACACATTCAATAATAAAGAATTCCAAAAATGTGTTGGGTTTTCACAGATCTGGTCACTAATAAGTAGCATAACTCATCAGTTATTAACCACCTAAGGTTTGAATTTTTTTCACTGATTATCAACCAATTCCAAGATATTGAGCATAATTTGAACAAATAATAAACAGCTAACCATTAACAAAACAAGGGAAATAAATCAACTCGAAAATCATGTTCAAGAGATATATACAGAGTTGAACAGATAATTTTTACGCACGTTAACATTATTTCATGCATGTAATGTAGGCTATAATCAACTGTACACT
>JACONB010000038.1 GCA_014323965.1 Prochloron sp. SP5CPC1
GCAAGAAGCCCACACCGCTGGCAGTTAGTACGCAGCCTGGTTTCATCGATCCCCCCTTGGGTCGCTCCGTTACCTCAAAAGAATATGCTGAAAAGACCCGCAAGTTAGATAAGTCCGGCCGACTAGATAATCCCAAAAGCCTTGCTGACTGGTTTCCCGTCCGAGCTTACCCCAGTTCTAACACCTATCTGAGGGATATGGAAGCCTATTACAAAAAACTGGATCGCCTAGTATCAGAAGAACTGGTAAATTACGATGCCCTTACCATTGTTGGCGGCAGTGGTGCCATGGTGGATCTGGCAAATAACCAGCGGTTGCACGATTTGATTCTCGGCTTTTACAAGCTAGACAAACCTATTGCTGCTGAATGCTATGGGGTTGCCTGCTTGGCTTTTGCTCGGGACTTCCGGGAGAAGAAGAGCATTATTTGGGGTAAGCATGTTACGGGACACCCCACTGACTATGACTACCTAGACGGCACTGGATTTGAAGGCAACCACGCCCTAGATGGTTCCAACAAAGGATTTGGGGATGGTTTTATCAACTTCGGTCCTCCCTTCTACCCTCTAGAACACATTCTCCGGGATGCTGTAGGACCGGATGGAGAATTTAATTTATCGGCAGAGTGGGTCACGTGACTTCCGTTTTGGTGGATTACCCCTTTATCACCAGTCGTTCCACTGCCTCTTCTTATGAGTGTGGCCAAAAATTAATCGAAGTTCTGGAAAAGGGACTAACTCGCTATAACTGGTAACTCTAAGGAAAACACTATTTCTAAAGAAGATGAGTAAGAATACTGGGCGGTTTGCCATTCTGGAACAATTCCTGGCAGATGGAATCGACCACATGTTCGGCAACCCTGGGACGTCGGAAGAAGGATTTCTGGATGCCCTGGGGGATTACCCGAACCTGAAATATATCTTGACATTGCAAGAATCCATCGCTGTGATGACAGCGGATGGTTACGCTCGGGCAACTCAAAAGCCAGCCTTAGTGCAAATTCACAGTACCCCCGGTTTGGGCAATGCTATTGGCGCCCTTTACCAGGCAAAGCGGGGTCATTCCCCCTTAGTAGTAATTGGTGGAGATGCGGGCATTAAATATCAGGCTATGGATGCTCAAATGGCCGGAGATTTGGTGGCCATGGCGGAACCAGTCACCAAGTGGTCTACTTTGGTCATGGAGCCATCCTCCCTGTTGCGGATTGTGCGTCGAGCCATCAAAATTGCCACCACACCTCCTATGGGACCGGTATATGTTTGTGTGCCCGTGGATATTTTGGATGCTCCCGTAGTTGAATCCGTAAGACCCACCTCTTTCCCATCCACTAAAGTGTTGCCCGATGAAGCATTGCTCACTGAGGCAGCGCAAATGCTGGTAGCTGCCCAAAAGCCCATGATTTTTGTCGGAGATGGCATCGCTTTTTCTGGCGCTCAGGAAGAGTTGGCTCAGGTTGCGGAACTGTTGGGGGCAGAGGTTTGGTCAGCGGATTCTGGGGAGTTGAACATGAGTTACAACCATCCCCTCTATCAGGGTTCCACAGGACATATGTTTGGCTATTCCAGTTTGCCCATCACTTCTAAGGGGGATGCCAACTTAGTCTGCGGCACCTATATGTTGCCCGAGGTATTCCCGGAACTGGGGGATATCTTTAAACCCGGTGCCAAGGTGATTCACATTGATTTGGACGCCTATGAAATTGCCAAAAATCATCCCGTGGATCTGGGTATGGTGAGCGATCCCAAACTGTCTCTGGGGAAATTGGCTACTATCTTAGAAGGGATGATGACACCGCAGCAGAAAGAAGCTGCAAAAACTCGCACTGCGGAAATTGGCAAGGCAAAACAAGCACAGCACGAAAGTGAATTGGCAGCAGATTTGAAGGTGCAAAATGCAGTTCCTCTCCATTTCTCTCGCTTTGCTAAGGAACTTGTGGCTCAATTACCAGAAGATGCTGTTATCTTCGATGAAGGTCTCACCAGTTCTCCCCACCTGACTCGCTACCTACAGCCAAGCCAACCAGGTCATTATTTCGTGACCAGGGGGGGTTCCCTGGGAGTAGGGCTTCCTGGGGCAATTGGTGTGAAATTGGCTAATCCTGATAAGACAGTAATTGGGGTTGCGGGAGATGGGGGTAGTATGTATACGATCCAAGCTCTCTGGTCTGCTGCCCGTCACAACGTAGATGCCAAGTTTGTCATTTGTAATAACAGTTCTTACAAGCTGCTGCAAATCAATATTGAGGCTTACTGGCAGGAACGAGGCATACCTGCTCGGGATTATCCCCTCAGTTTCGATTTGTCCAAGCCTCAAATTCGCTTTGATGAAATTGCTAAATCTATGGGAGTGGAAAGCGTCCGAGTTGAAAAACCAGAGGAAATAGGGGAGGCGATCTGTGGTAACAGATCTGGCGGGTGGGGCGCGCCCCACCCCCAGATCGCCAAAGCATTAGCTCACAACGGACCATTTCTCATTGATGTAGTTTTGGAAGCCAATGTCAATCCCGAAATGATTGGGATTAGGTGTGGACAGTAACCTATCACTAAGGAGTTTACAAAATGACAACTACACCAGGACGAAAGTTTTTAGATCAACATTTGTCAAAGATTAGCGCCGGGAAAATCGATGAAATGGTAGACAATGACTACAAAGAAGATGCGGTGTTGATTACTTTTTTTAATGGTTTTGAAACCCCCGCGCCAATAACCGTGAAGGGTCGTGATGGGCTGAAGAAGTTTTTTCACGACTACATGAAGGTAATCGGCAACATTGATGTCCAGAGTCTGGACATGACAGAAGACTTCAATGGGAATGAAGGATATATTTTTTTTCAAGCCACCTTCAATTGCAATCTGGGTCTCATCGAAGCAGGAGATGCCTGGACTATGAAAGATGGCCAAATTGTCGATCACTTTAATTTTTGGGTATCGGATAAATCCTAAAATCTAATCAGGAAAAATCAACCATGAGCAACTTAGCACCTTTAACTGAAACTGAAGTCAAGGAATTAGCCGCCGAGTGGTATGGCAAGCTAAATGTACATGCAGCTCTAGAAGATTATCGTCCTCTCTTAGCAGAAGAAGGACTGAAGATGGAGTTCCCCGAAGGAACTTTCACCGGTTGGGAGGGTTTTAAGAGCTGGTACGAGCGGGTAATTGGCACTTTCTTTGATCAGGTTCACACTCTTAAGGAGCTCAAAATCACCTCAGTGTCTGGGAATAAGGTAGAGGTAAAAATCGTCGTTAACTGGCAGGCTAGCACCTGGAATCCCCCAGCCCCTAAGAGTGAGCGCATTGTGATGGATGCCTATCAAACTTGGGAAGTGACGAGATCTCCCCAAACCCAGAAACCAGTGATTCAAGTCTATATTGTGAACTCCATGGAAGATGCCAAGGGATCAGGGAAGCTATAAGTGACAAAAGCCGATTACTATGATTTTGATAACAGGTGCTACTGGAACTAGCGGCAGCGAAATTGTCAAACAGCTTGTAGTTAAAACTGTTCCGGTGCGAGCCCGCCCTTCGTTCAATCGGGAAATTGCCATAGGGCGATCGCCATGATTGGGGAGAAAATCTCTGACATGCTCAAAGATACCCATGATTTGTCGTAGTTAATAGGAATCAACTGGAAGAATCGACTAAAAAAAAACTTTGGAGAAAAATCATGAATAATCGTGAAATCCTGAACAAATATTACGAATATGCCAATGCAGGCAACTGGGATGCCTGGTGCGATTTATTCGCTGAGGATCAAGTGATGGACGAGCAATTGGCTGGTCATATTGAAGGGTTGCCTGCTCTCAGAAAGATAATGGCAGGAATGGATCAGGCTAACTCGAAGTTCCAAAATGTTCCCAAACACATTATAGTGTCAGGTAATGAGGGTGCGGTGGTCTCCCATATCTCTGCTATTAATTCTGCTGGTAAGTCCATTGAAGCGGGTGTGATGAATTACTTCCGTTTTAAAGATGGCAAGATTAGCTACATGTCCAACTTCCACGATACCAAACCTTTTACTGACTAATAGTTCCATGAGTGGAAAAGATCTACAAAATCTTGAATCCAAGTTGGAATGACATCCAACTAAACCAATAGCTTGACAATCACATAAGGAAGAAAATGGGTAGATGACTTTACAAATTTTTTCTCAAGTTGCACTTACTTGCCAAGACCAGATTGCCACGGAAAAGTTCTACACCCAACACTTTGGTTTTAAGCGGGCTAGGGTTGTTAAACTTCCCAACGGCGACCAAGTCGTCTTTATCAAAATGGGGGATAGTGCCTTCTACTTTGAGCTTTTTCAGGCTAAAGAAAAACGCCCTATTGCTCCATCCACCAATGATGGATATCAGTATCCTTCAGTGCGCCACTTAGCTTTCAAGGTGGAGAATGTGGATGCCAAACTGGCTGACATGGGGGAGGATGCTAAGATTACCCTCGGACCTATTAATTTCGACGATTATATCCCTGGGTGGCGCACCGTCTGGCTTGCAGATTCAGACGACCGAATTATCGAAATTAGTCAGAGATTTGTGGATGAGGATAATCCCCCTCTTTTGGAGTAGCCAAAGGTCTGGATGCGGGAGAAACCTTATTTAATACGGCTGATGCTTGTATTGATAGGCAGTAATAATTTTTTTTGGGGCAAAGTATTGTCAAAAAGAAGATAAAATGTTACACTTGGTATTAAATCAGGTAAAATTTGCACCTGAGCTTCAGGTTAAATCCCTTCTCTCCTCTCTTACCCTCTGCGCCCTCTGCGCCTCTGCGGTTCATTCCAACAAATGAACACTGCACAAATACAACCATCCTTTTTTTGGAGACAGACTAAACATGGCAAACGCCCTGAATTTTACTTTCTCAGACCTCATTGCAGGTTATGTCACCAGCTATGACAAAAACCAAAATATCTGCAAGGTCAAAACATCAGACGCTCGGGAATACACCATCCATCTAACGGAGCTCACTAATGCCGAATTAGTACGCAACCTAGGAGAAGGCTATCAGGGAGTATCAATTTGGTGTGGATCATGGTGGTAAGATTAACTACCGCAAATACCGCACCAGCCTAACGATAGAAGGGAACAAGCAGAAAAGCGGTCGGCAAGAAACCGATACCATCTCTCGCCTAGTCTATGGTTTCGCTTCTGCCTATTTAGTCACGGGAGAAGATAGCTACCTGGAAGCTGCTGAGAAAGGTACTGAATACTTGCGGCAGCACATGCGCTTTAAAGATAAGAGCGAGGGTATTAGCTACTGGTATCATGCCGTCGATATTAACGAGAATAATGTGGAGGAGAAAGTTTTAGCCTCGGAATTTGGGGATGACTACAATGCCATCCCTTGCTACGAGCAGATTTACGCTCTGGCAGGTCCAGTACAAACTTACCGCATTACGGGAGATCCTCGGATTTTGGAGGATGCCAAAACAACGGTAGAACTGTTCCATCGCTACTTCCACGACGATACGGAGAAAGGGGGCTACTATTCCCATATCGACCCCATTACCTTCAGCCCCCACAGCGAGTCCTTGGGACGCAATAAGGCGAAAAAGAATTGGAACTCCGTGGGAGACCACGCTCCTGCCTATTTAATCAATCTCTGGCTGGCTACTGGGAAGGAAGAATACGCCGATTTCCTGGAATATACTTTCGATACCATCGTCAAACATTTTCCCGACTACGATGAAAGTCCCTTTGTCCAAGAGAAGTTTTTCGATGATTGGTCCAAAGACCAAACTTGGGGTTGGCAGCAAAACCGGGCAGTGGTAGGACACAACCTGAAAATCGCCTGGAACTTGACCCGCATGTTCGGACTGAAGGACAAGCAGGAATACCAGAAACTGGCAGAAAAAATTGGTACCGTTATTGCCGATGCAGGATGCGATCGCCAGCGAGGCGGTTGGTATGATGTAGTGGAACGGGTGAAGAAGTTCGGTAAATTCCACAAATATGCTTGGCACGATCGCAAAGCTTGGTGGCAACAAGAGCAAGGCATTCTCGCTTATTAACGTTTTGGCCAATGGAATGCCCTACGCTTTAGGGACGGAACGGGATAAAGGCAGTCACTCCATGGCGGGCTACCACTCCTTTGAGCTGTGCTACTTAGCAGCAATTTATACTAACTTGCTGGTTATTAAGGAGCCCATGGACTTCTACTTTAAGCCCCAGCCAGAAGGCTTCCCCGGCAATATCCTGCGGGTAGCACCGGATATTCTGCCACCAGACAGCATTCGCATTAAGCGGGTTTGGATTGATGGCCATGACTATAAGGATTTTGATGCCAAAGCTCTCACTGTCAAACTACCAGATAACTATCCTGCTGGTACGAAGGTGAGAGTACGGATTTATCCCACTGCCATTGATTTTGAAGTTGCTTTGCTGGAAGCTACTAATGGCACTGCTAAGATTGATTTCAGTGGCAAACTGGAAGGTCAGGGGGGCTTAAATGAACTAGATGATGAATTTGACCGCATGGAAATTCAGCAAGCAACAAACCTGGTCTTCGTCATGAATGACTTGGAATCAATTTCCTCCCAGGCTTTACGTTATTTGGCCTTCTTTATCCAAGGCAAGCAACGTCAGGGTGAGATAACCGTCAAAGCTGTTGGTGCTAACGCAAAGGTTAAGAAAGCCCTCCAGCAAAGTCAATTAAACGACCAAATCATTGTAGAATAGAGGTTAACCTCACCAAAAACAGAGATAAGCGCAGACGGATATAGATAGAGTAATTTCTCTCGGCTTCCTCTGCGCCCTCTGCGCCTCTGCGGTTAAAACAAATCTGTATTTATTTCCTGTTAGAAAATAGAAAGATGACCAACAAAACTTACGGAGCCGCAATCCCAGTACTTCCCAATCCAGAAATTTCTGAATTTACTGCTAGTGCCCAGTTATTAGGAACCGTCAACAATAACCGGGGTCGTTGGAATCCGTTTTTGCCGGAAAATGACATGACTAAAGATGGTGCACAATACTCTAAAGAAGTAGAATTAAGAGCTAATGGTGGTCGTCACAGGGACGGTATCTACGCCTTTCGTTTTACTACTAATCATAGCTTATTTGAGTCTTTTAAAGCGAATCACTACAAGACGAATAAGAAAGGAAAACCAAAATTAGTAACGGGCGAGAGCACAGCTCCGCTCCGCGAGCGCGCTAATAAAGCACAGAATATTATCATTAAAATTGAGAAAGACGGTGTTTATACCATATCTTTCAATCCCACAGAATTTAGATTTAATATTTCGCCCCAACCAACTTATCTCACTGAAATCGAATCGGTACAACTAAATGGCTTTATCTGGGACGAAGAAGATATGTTCCAGAAATTTGATGAAACTCGTCCCAATCATGAAATGACCAAAAATGGGGATTGGTGGGAGAAGACTTTACCGCTGAAAACAGACGGGGGTATCGATTTTCGTGCCGATGGAGTCTATCAGTTTCTCTTCTCTGCTAACCACAATGAAGACTGGGGTTTTGCTGCTTATAATGACGGCAAAGGTACTCTTGTTGGGGGTACAGGTTTTGGCAGTAGTGGGGGACAAAGCAAGCATTCGGGCATTACTATTCAAGTATTTGCTAATGCTGATTATACTATTCGCATGAATCCCAAGAAATATAAATTTGAAGTCAAGTCTCCTGAAGGGGTAGAACCAGTTACAATTTTAAATGATATAACATCTTTCCAACTGCTGGGTACTTTTAATGCAGATGAATACCAATTTGAACCCACTAACCCAAAGCGAAATATGGCTAATAGTGGAGATAATATTTGGCAAAAAACTGTCCAACTTTCCCCAGGTATCTATGGTGCTAACTTTGCCATTAGTCACGAGCTGTTTTTGGATACAATGGCTCTGGGCGCTTGGCTAGAGTCTGATAAATCGAACAAATTGATGGGTTTAGGTTGGCACGGCAAGCCTAATGAACCCAATGTTTTCTTTCAAATAGAAACCAGTGGAGATTACCAATTTACCTATGATGGGAATAAAGATGAGTTTGCCATTGAGTGTGTGAGCGATAACAAGGTTGTATTAAAGCCTTTAACCACCATTGATACCCTGCAATTAGTTGGCAATTTTGATGCTCCACTCCAAGCTTGGGATCCAACTAATCCTGATAATAATATGGAAAGAGTGGGGAATAGTATCTTCACCAAAGATGTAGAATTGCAAGCTAATAACACTTACGAATACAAATATACAGCCAATAATTGGAATTGGTTGTGGGTATTTGCTGATTACGAATTAGATGGTTACGGCACAGATTTCGCAGGACGGAACCCAGATGTTGTAAATTCGAGGATAGAAGACTTAAAACTGTACGGGCAGCTAACTACTCACGGAGATCCCCCCACATTGAAGTTCACACCGGAAGTGAGGGGTTGGTATACTTTTACTGTGAATTTGGAAACGGGAGCTTACTCGGTACAATCCAAGTAAGAACTCGCCAAACGACCAAATCATTGTAGAATAGAGGTTAACCGCACCAAAAACAGAGATGAGTGCCGACGGATCTAGATAGAGCAATTTCTCTCGGCTTCCTCTGCGCCCTCTGCGCCTCTGTGGTTTAAACAAATCATTTATCCTTTACTAGATCTAAACTATTAAAGCGTGATCCGAAACTTTAAAGATAAAGAAACTCAAAAAGTTTTTGAGCGCCAGTGTTCACGTAAATTGCCATCAGACATTCAACAAGTCGAGTGAACGATCAATGGCGGATTTGTTTTGAATGGCAAGAAGGTGATGCCTTAGACGTGGAGATAGTTGATTATCATTGAGGGAGGTGGCAAAATGAAGGAAGATAAGCTAATGCCAGTTCATCCGGGTGAGGTACTCTCAGAAGAATTTCTAAAACCAATGAATCTCAGTGAAAATGACATTGCTTTGGCTTTACGAGTGCCAGCACGACAGATTAAGGAAATAATTCATGGTAAACGACAGATTACCGCAGATACAGCCCTTCGTTTAGCTCGTTATTTTAATGTGTCGCCACGATTTTGGCTGGGATTGCAAATGGATTATGATTTGGATGTGGCTGAGGATGCAGTGGGAGATCAATTGAAAAAGGAGGTAGCTGTTTTAGTTCGTGAAGGAGGATAAACCCTGCTGATGCAATACCTAACCTTCCAAGTAAGAACTCGCAGTATATAGGCGAATGGTGGGCAATGCCCACTACATATAGAACTTTTGAGGATTGTGAATGACTTCAATAGAAATACCAGACAACAATACTGTAGCCGTCAAAAAGGCTCAAGATTCTGATTTCCAGCAGAATGCCATTACTATCATTGACCAATTAGACTTGCAACCCTTGCAAAAGCAGTTTATAAAAGGCCGCTGGCTGAGGCAAGTAATTGAGTTAGAACAGCTCTGGCGGCGTTATCGTTGGCGATACAATGTAACCCGGATCATTACTATTGTCGGCGGGGTAATCGTTCCCGCCTTAATCAGTCTCAATATTAACGGCAATCAAATGGCAGCCATCTTCGGTTGGCTCACTTTTGGTTTGAGTCAAATTGTGGCTATTTGCGCTGCTCTGGAAGAGTTTTTTCATTATGGCGAACTCTATCGTCAATATCGCAATTCCGCAGAGCTAATGAAGATGGAAGCCTGGTATTTCCTACAGTTGAGCGGCCCATATCTGAAATTTCCTAAGCATCAATTGGCATATAAAACTTTTGCTGGTCGGGTGGAAAAAATTATCGAGCAAGATTTACAAATCTTGATTCAGATAGGACAAGAACAAGAAAAACAGGAAGAACAATTAATGGACTTAGGCAAAAAGGACGATACTCTTTCCGTTCCTAGCCCAAAAATACATAAATAACTTGTTTATGCATTTGTTTATTTATACAACACCCGCGTTATGGACGCAACTGGACTCGAACCAGTGACCCCCACGATGTCAACGTGGTACTCTAACCAACTGAGCTATGCGTCCTTAGATAAAATCAATATAACACGGATAGGAGAAATAATGCAAGGGGGGAGAAAAAAATTTTTTCCATATTTGCTAGAATAGCCTGGTCATTCCATTTAGTCAGAGTCTTTGAGTCAATCCCTAGAGATTCCCAAACTGGATACCTTAGCACAAGAACTAGCGGCAATCCAGCAAACCAGTTCTAAAAAGATTGCTTTATTAGGTTCCCGTCACGTCCCTATTACTCATCAGCACTTGATCGAGATGATGAGTTACGCTCTTGTCTTAGTTGGCAATCGCCTGATCACTTCTGGGGCCACGGGGACGAATTCAGCAGCCATCAAAGGGGCTATGAGGGCTGATTCCAGTCTTGTGACCGTTATTTTACCCCAAAGTCTGTCTCGTCAGCCACGGGAGTCCCGCAATCAGCTAGAACAGGTGATTCACCTGGTGGAAAGTCCGGAAAACGACAATTTATCTTTAGCAGAAGCTAGTGCTTTGTGCAACCGAGAGATTGTTTCCCGCTGTCAGCAGCTTATTTGCTTTGCTTTTCACGACAGTCACACTCTCCTGCAAACCTGTAGGGAAGCGGAGGAACAACACAAGTTGGTAACTCTGTTTTATTTCGATTAGTTGGTGGGGAGGAGCCAACTCCTCCACCCTCATATTTATCTAGGGCGGCTCAGATTTTTGCTTTTAGTTTAATTTACAGGAGGAAATTATGACTTGATCCAGACCAGTTGTGCAAAATAATCCGATCCTAACCATTCGTTGGGTTGATACAAAGATGCAGGGGTATATGTGGTCCCGATATAGGGCTTACACTACGAGTTTCGCCCGAAAATGGGGTCCGAGGAACGGAAAAGACCAGGAATAAGTGCCTCTATCAAAGGTCATTAGGGGGTTTTGTTCCCGGTCAAATCTATAACCGCAAAATCGAAATTACCGTTGAAGAAGAAGATCCGGCCAAACCCTATGAACCTGTCACATTTGAACACTCCTTCCAGATCCAAGCACAGCCTTCTAAAAAGAATCCATTTCCCATACCCATAGACCAGCAAATTGGTCCCATAGACCATGAAGCCACAGATGATGACGGTCCCTTTGGCATTAGGACAGCCACCTTTTCCTTTAATTGTCATTGGTATTTGACAGCAGATGTTCTGGATGCCATTTTCTATATCTCTTCGGAAATGGAGGTGAACAAAAACTCCCAAGAAGCTTTGGTGATCAAAGTTTTGAACCAACTCTCTACGGGAGCACTCACAGGAAGTGGTAGTTGGCTGGAAAAACTCATTACTCTTTTTGACCCTTTAAAGGAATTAAAAAATTTGATGAAAGCTCTAGCCTATATCTATTGGGCACTTCTTGTGGGTCCGAAGCAACCCTGGGATCACAAAGAATCTATTACTCCGACTCTAGGAGAATATAGCCTAGATGTTCCCCAGGGCAAATGGTACTTTTTTGATATCTGGTCTAATATGCACTACGGCTACATCGGCAGAGTAGTGGGATTTAGTGAACAGGAATTATATGTTGGCGCAGCCATAGCGCAAGCTGTTGATGACTTGAGGAAGCCTATTAGAGACCAGTTCAAACGGATAGCAGAGGGAATTACCGCTTCGGATCCCAATAAGGTTACGGAAGCACTTAAAGAGTTAGTTGAGGATAAAGAACTGCGGGAGGAGCTGAAAGAGATTTACCAAAAGCTCAAGAACAGTGGAGGGGATCTCTCAGTTTTGGATAATGCTGATGATTCCGGCTCCATCATGTTAGGAGCTGAACGTATCTATGAAGAGTACGGCGATAACTTTACCAACACAGAAGAATCCAGGCAGTTTATACTTGAGATAGTTAGAAGGAGGCGGAAGTATAGTCAGGGATCTATCCTAAAAGTAGATGGGAAGGAGGGAATTTGTGCAAAGTAGAAAGATAAGAAGGATTGTAGCTAGAGTCTTACGGATTCTAGCTAAATTCTTATGGATTGTAGTTGGAGTCTTAGGAATTATATTACTCCGTGCATTTATTTCCGTAGTCTTCTTCATTTTACTACTCTGTGGAGTCCTTCTAGTTTATTTCTGGGATTATAAATCAATATCTTCTCACGATAAATCTTTTACAAAAAATAGTGATGCATACGAACGAATAGTAGATTATGTCCAAGACTATCGAGATGACAAAAAGGAGCATGGCCAAACTACTAACCTAAAGTTAATCCCTACTAATGTTACCAAAGACCTTTCAACTGAGTTAAATTGGGAAATTACTTCTTCAAAACCACTTGTGATTTAGTTTGATTTACCTAACACTTTTTATTCGTTTATATGGTATGCAGAGACCGAGGAGTCGATGGAATATATACTTTCTCTCCAGGAAGTAAAGGACGGGGAACTAGATGCGGACCAACTTGACGAGCATTGGTTTTTGATGGTAAGAGATTGGTAGTTCTGTAGATGTGGTGATTTCGCGGAAGGCACAATCAGGGTTGAAGGTGCCAAAATCACGAATTGTATACCACTACCCACAAATTTAGTCCTCTTTTAGGTGGGCACTGCCCACCAATGATTAAAATTACAGGCTAGACAGCACTTCTTTAGCTGCTGCTAAAGTACCCTCAATGTCTTCTTCTGTATGAGCTAAAGAAGTAAATCCTGCTTCAAACTGAGAGGGAGCTAGATAAATACCCTGCTCTAACATACCACGGTGGAAGCGGGCAAATTTTGCCTTGTCTGATTTTTTGGCATCATCGTAATTGCGAACCGGTTCCCCCATAAAGAACATGCCGAACATGGCGCTAATATTGCCGCCGTATACCTTATGACCCCCTTCTTTGGCGATCGCCAACAACCCATTAATTAGTTTCTGGGTAATATGCTGCAATTGTTCGTAAGTTCCCGGCTTTTGCAATAACTCTAAGGTTTTAATCCCAGCAGTCATGGCTAGGGGGTTCCCGGAGAGGGTTCCCGCTTGATACATGGGACCTGCTGGGGCGACGAGAGCCATGATGTCTTTTCGTCCACCGTAAGCCCCTACAGGTAAGCCGCCACCAATTACTTTCCCCAAGGTGGTTAGGTCTGGGGTGACGCCAAACTTGGCTTGAGCACCACCGTAGGCAATGCGGAACCCGGTCATTACTTCGTCAAATACTAGCAAAGCATCGTTTTCTTGGGTTAAGATGCGCAAGCCTTCTAAGAAACCTGTATCGGGGGGTATAAAGCCGGAATTTCCTACTACTGGTTCCAGAATTACCCCAGCAATTTGGTCGGGATTTTCCTCGAATAAGGCTTTGACAGCTTCTAAGTCGTTGTAGGGAGCTGTTAGGGTATTGCTGGTGGTGGACTTGGGTACCCCAGGGGAGTCAGGAAGCCCCAGAGTAGCTACTCCTGAACCCGCCTTAACTAAAAACATATCCCCGTGTCCGTGATAGCAGCCTTCAAATTTGATTACCTTATCTCGTTTGGTGAAGGCACGCATTAGGCGTAAGATGGACATGCAGGCTTCCGTACCAGAATTGACAAACCTGACCATTTCTATACTGGGAACTGCCTCGATTACCATTTCTGCCAGGATATTTTCCTGGAGGGAGGGAGCGCCAAAACTGGTTCCTTTGACTAAGACCTCTTGGAGAGCGGCGATTACTTTTGGGTGGGCATGTCCGCAAATGGCTGGTCCCCAGGTGCCCACGTAGTCAATATATTTATTGCCGTCTACGTCCCAAATATAGGCTCCTTCTACTTTATCGAAAACAATGGGTTGTCCGCCGACGGACTTGAAAGCTCGCACAGGGGAACTCACTCCTCCGGGCATCAGTTTCTGGGCGGCGGCGAAGATTTCTTCCGATTTGGTTGTTATTAATGCCATAGTCTCTCCTTGGTGGCAATTATTCGGCGTCTTTCTCAGAATAAGGCTTAACCTGAAGGTTATCCGTTACAAGTTGTTGAGATAATAAAAGCACCATTTATTTACCTCAAAGCCTAAGGAAAAGAAAAAATGTCTTCTGAGCAATCCACAGCCCTGCTCCAGTCTATCCCTATTGAAGCTATTCGTTACAACGATGGCGGTTTAGTTCCGGCCATCGCCCAGGATTATCTGGATGGTACTGTCTTAATGATGGCTTGGATGAATGCTGAGTCTCTGGAAAAAACTCTCGCTACTGGGGAAACTTGGTACTGGAGTCGCAAGAGGAAGGAATTATGGCATAAGGGAGCTACTTCTGGTCATATTCAAAAGGTGCGATGGGTTCGCTATGACTGCGATAGTGATACTCTCCTCTTTGGAGTGGAACAGGTGGGGGATATTGCCTGTCATAAGGGGGAACGCAGTTGTTTTCATCGAGTTAAGGATAAAAAAGTATCCACCCCAGGAGATACTTTATCTCAGGTATTTGAGGTAATCTGCCATCGCCGAGATAACCCAGTGGAAAGCTCTTATACTAGGAAGTTGTTGGCTGGGGGGGATAATAAAATTCTTAAGAAGATTGGGGAAGAAGGGGCGGAAGTTGTTATGGCTTGTAAGGATGAGGACCCGGAGGCGATCGCTGGTGAAGTGGCTGATTTATTCTATCATGCTCTGGTGGCTTTGGCTCACCATAAGGTTCCACTTCGGGATGTCTATCGTGTTTTACAAGAACGACGGGGCTAAGAAATAATTTTTTTTTGAAGAAGGGGTTGACAAAAGTATAATTAGGGATTATAGTGCAATTATCGAAACCTAGACAACTGAATTGAGAATGTTGGTGAGAGATTGGTCAGAAATCTGAACCACAAATGTAATCAGATTGTTCATTACTACATGACCAATGCTCGATTGCTCAAACAAGGTTTAGAAAAAGCAGGATGGATTTGCTATGGAGGGCAAGACAATCCTTATATTTGGTTAAAAGCACCGCAAGAATGGCGATCGCAACAGTTATTTAAATATTTATTATCTACAATTGGTGTTGTAGGTATACCCGGTAATTTCTTTGGCTCTCAAGGAGAAGGATTTCTTCGTTTGACTACTTTAGGTAATCGAGATGAGATTGAGGAAGTTGTTGAAAATTTGAGTAAATTGAGGCTATTCGCTACAACGATCACTCATGCTCTGGTGGCTTTGGCTCACCATAAGGTTCCTCTTCGGCGTATATTACAGGAAAGACAATTCCCTGGAGTCTGGGCGATCGCCTGCAAGAGGATGCTGCATGTAGTATGCCGTGTATAATTATTGAATAAGGGGTTGACAAGGATGAAGTTTAGAGTTATAGTGTAGGGTATTTTAGCTCTAATTTAAACAAACCTTTGTGCTGGAGCGAGTCTTCGAGCGGCTACTTTGCGCCTCGGCGTGAAACCTTACCCCAAAATCAAAATCCCCAAACCCACACTAGCAACACTAGCTAACCAGAAGGGGTGATCTAAAGCCCAACCTCCTAAGAGGGGAGCAATAAAATAACCCATAGCCCAACATTGGGAGTTAATGGAGAAGTACACTCCTCTCAGGTTTGGGGGGGATAAGTTTACAATCAGGGTAGAAGCTGCTGGAATATATATTACTACAGCTATGGCCATTATTCCTAAGGCAAGGACTGCCCAGGTTAAACTGTGGGTTGGGGATGTTCCTGTTCCCCAGAGTAACACAAAGCCTAAACCCCAGAAGAGGAAGGAGAGCTTTAAGGCAGTTTTGGGGGGGCAAGGATTTAGCCAATGAGCTATGGGGAGTTGTAA
>JACONB010000039.1 GCA_014323965.1 Prochloron sp. SP5CPC1
CCAGGGAATTCCCGTGCGATAGCGATATAACACGGCTTCAACGAATAATCTATTGTCCTTAGCTGTAGCGCCAGGGTCACCCTAAGCGACCAGGTAAAAGGTAACAGATCCTTTCCCACTGGTCGTCGAGCAAGCCATAGCGTCTCATATCATGCCCTCTTGATTGTTATTGCCGGGATTTGTAGTTTATACTGTATCCATCTACTTCTGTCAAGCAATTTGATTGATGACACGCCCTAGTTTAATGAAAATTTGTCATTGCCCATCCTAATACCACCTATTGAATAGATTACTATAATCTCTGAAGCTTTTGTTCGATGGAGGAGAAACTGATTGACACTTCCTTGCAGGCATGAGGAACGAATAACAAAGCAGGTTCAGCCCACAATCAACCTGTTGACCAATCTAGATGTACTACATCCTGATGTTCTCCTACAGCATCAAATACAGCCTGCTGACTACAAGAGTGGCTTGGTGTTTCGATCAGCGATTGAAAGTATTCGAGGTAGATTTATTGCTTCCTCAACTACGAGTCGTGAAGGTTTGGTCAAGGTCGTGTTGGATAGCTTACTTCAGCAGCACCGGATAGCCGACTATAGCCAGAGTAGTCATGTGAGGCGGTATGATTTTACAGTTGCATTAGAACGTAACCCTGATTACTTCGCAGCCATTGAGGTTAAGGGTGGCGAGGGGAACAGCATTAATATTTCTGAACGTCCTCTTTGGGCTAGAGAGTTTGGAATCTGGTGTCATCTCGATGGAGCCATTGTCAATCAACCAGCAAATGGTTCTCATTCAATTATCAATCGTGTGACTAATGAGCTGGTAAGGCGTCAAAAGCTCGTCGATGTGGTTTTATTTAAAGACATTCTTTGTGGAACTACTACACGTCCTTGTCCAAAATATCCAGGACGTGAAAGCACGATTGCCTTTGACGCTGCGCCAGATGTGTTTCTATTTCCTCAACGGATTCCGTCACTTGATGATCCTGTGCCCCCAATCCACACTTTGAAAAGTTTACGGCTTCCAAAACTAATTTTGGAATTGTTTGGTGTCTCAGGAAATGCTCAAACTGCACACACTTGGGAAGTTCATGTAAGGATTATTGAACTTGAAAATGCAAAGCTCCAGCGCGAAGTTCAGGTTTGGCATCAAGGAATAGTTGTAGATGGAAGTTTATCACGCCCATGGCGAGTATAGGAGTGGATACTATGTTCCAAGAAGTTCGGGAATACAAACAGTTATCTTTATTTGAAGATTGGGATCAAAGCCCAAAATTAGATTCCTCCCTCTGGAGTGGTTCATTCAATAGCCGTGAAAGTTCACTACAACAGCTTTCTCCCTATGTAGGAAAGTTGAAGTCAGGGATGGCTAAAGTTTTAATTGACTTGTACTCAAAACCCGGGGATATAGTTCTTGATCCCTTTTCAGGTTCAGGTGTTGTACCTCTTGAAGCGGCACTATATCAACGACAGGCGTGGGCGAATGATCTCAGCCCATATGCATATGTCGTAACAAGAGGGAAATTGGAGTCACCCAAGAGCGAAATGATTGCTATTCAGCAAGCAAGCAGGTTGTTGGACATGGTAGAGCAGCTTGCTGCTTCTGTCGATGTGGCTTCCGTTCCTGAATGGGTAAGCGCTTTTTTTCATCCTGATACATTGAGAGAAATTATAGTTGCATTTCAACTACTTAAGCAACAGGAAAATTACTTCCTAACTGCTTGCATGTTGGGCATTTTGCATCATGTACGTCCTGGTTTTCTTTCCTATCCTGCTAGCCATCTCGTTCCCTACCTGCGTAAGAACAAATACCCACCAGAGCAATTTCCTGAAATGTATGGCTATAGGGATCTAAGATCGCGCTTGCTAGCTAAAGTTAGACGTGCCTATCGCTGCCATTTCATACCAGAGAGTTGGCAACAAAGTCAGCACCAGGTATGGCAAACAAACTCCATGAACTTGCCAGTGAAAGAAGAAAGTGTGGATGTAATTATTTCAAGTCCACCGTATTTTGGTGCATTGGACTATGCTCGTGACAATAGATTAAGGCTTTGGTTTCTAGGTTGTGAAAACTGGAAAGAACTAGATTCCTCTCTAACTTCAAGTAGCAAGGTTTATTTATCCCAGATGGCAATTTGTCTGAAGGAAATGGAGCGGGTTCTCAAACCAGGTCATTACTGTGCACTTGTTTTAGGGGATGTTGAAAGAAAAGGACGAACCAAGCGTACTGCTGAAATACTGGCAAACTTGGCAGGTGAGGTAACTAACCAAAGATTTGCAGTAGAGACTATTTATGATGATTTAATTCCCGATGAGCGTCGTTCCCGTCGCAAAACCTGTACAACCAAATTTGAACGAATTCTTGTGATGAAAAAAGTTTAGCCTTGACACAAAGGCTCAAAGTAAGCTAAATACAATTGGAAGGTTTCGCGCAAAGGCGCAAAGTTAGAACTATCCGAGTACTGGAATTGAAATGGCTAATATTTCATCCAGACAAAATAGTATAACAGATGTTGCTAGTGCGCGTATCGCCCAATTTAATCTACTAGCTTTTATAACTCTAATTTTTATTAATACCAATAGAGTCTCTTTTTCCAGATATTCCATTAAAGCAGTCATGTAGTCCTCTTCATTAGCCAGATTCCATTCATCTTTAAGCAACTGTTCTGGCAACACAATTTTACCACCAGTTACAGGTGATAGTCCCCACAATCCAGTTGCAATAGCAATGATAATGAAAATATAAGCTATCAACTTCAATAGATAACAACTTAGACAAGGATAGTCAGAACCGCTCGGAATAGAATAACCAGGTAAATCTTTGCCAAAATTCACCAATACGCCACTGACAGTAAGAACCACGGCTAATTTTGTGTTTATCTTATCGATACTTTCGTCTACCACTTTTATTGAGTTTAGAGTATACTCGTAAGTAAGTTTAACGTTTGTCATTGTACTAAGGTTATTAGAAATGCCAGATAAATCACCGAACCAGAGTCAGAACCAGGGACAGATCCAGAACCCAAACCAATCTTCCCATTCCTCAAAGCCCAAGAAAGATTTACCTAAAGTTGATCCTACCTTGACTGTAAATTATAGGAAAGAGGGTGCAGATCACAACAGATCTCATAAACAGTAGAGTTGGCAGGACAAGACGAAAGCCCACCACTATCTCTCTGTGAGGCTTCAAATTTGTCATTGCCCACCCTAAACCTCTAAAATGAAAACAATTTCCAGTAATGTCTAGGGTGCTGTTCATGACAAAGAACCAACCACCAACACCAATAAAACCAGGAGATTTGCTGCGGGTAATAGCCCCTAGCGGCGCTATAAAGGAAAGGGAAGTCTTCGAGCAAGGAGTAGCAATTTGGCGGGAACGGGGTTATAGAATAGAATTAGATGCTAACGTGGAGTTACGGTACGGCTACTTGGCAGGAACCGACGAACAACGCCGTGAAGCAATGAGTTCAGCTTGGAATGATCCGGAATGTAAAGCCATTCTCTGCGCTAGAGGAGGTTACGGTAGCACCAGACTGCTAGAAAGTTGGCAGTGGAAAGGAGGCAAACCCAAATGGCTCATTGGCTTTTCCGACGTCACTGCTTTACTCTGGAGTCTAGCTAAAATAGGTATCCCCAGCGTTCACGCACCTGTTTTAACTACTCTCGCTCAAGAACCAGATTGGTCAATTCAAAGGTTGTTTGACTCCGTGGAAGGCTCCCCTCTAGCCCCCCTTGAGGGTAAAGGTTGGGGCGGGGGAAAAGCTACAGGAATGCTCCTTGCGGGTAATCTGACAGTAGCTACCCAGGTCCTAGGTACCCCCCACCAACCAAGTTTAAAAGGAGTTATCCTCGCCCTAGAAGATGTGGCAGAAGCACCCTATCGCCTCGATCGCCTCCTGACTCAATGGCGGATGATGGGAGCATTACAGGGAGTAAGAGGTATTGCCTTAGGAAGGTTTAGCCGCTGTGAACCTTCCCCCGGTAGCTGGACTGCTGAGGAAGTATTGGGCGATCGCCTTTCTCACCTCAATATCCCCATTATCTCCAATTTACCCTTCGGACATGAGGGCGTCAATGCAGCCCTCCCTGTAGGAGTACCGGTAACCTTAGACGGTGATATTGGTAAGGTTTGGTTTCACGCCGAGGCGCCGAGGCGCAGAGAGGGGGAAAAGAGGTGAGAATAATGATAAGCTAACAAATGCACTAAAATCTTGATTAGGAGTAAATATGGCAGTGTCACAGGATGTTCCCTATCTTTTAAGAGCCGCCAGAGGTGAAATATTGGACCGTCCCCCGGTGTGGATGATGCGTCAAGCAGGACGCTATATGAAAGTTTATCGGGATCTACGAGATAAATATCCCAGCTTCCGGGAACGTTCCGAAAATGCCGACATTGCCATCGAAATCTCCTTGCAACCTTGGCGGGCTTTCCAACCAGACGGAGTGATAATGTTCTCCGATATTCTCACTCCTCTCCCTGGAATAGGCATTCCCTTTGATATTATCGAAAGTAAGGGACCGATTATCGACCCCCCTATTCGTTCTCAAGAGCAAATAGACAAACTTCATCCTTTAGAACCAGAAGAGTCCCTACCGTTTATCAAAACTATCCTCAAAAGTCTCCGTACTGAGGTGGGGAATAAGTCTACTGTCCTGGGTTTTGTGGGGGCACCTTGGACTTTGGCAGCTTATGCTATTGAAGGAAAAAGCTCCAAAAACTATGCCGTTATCAAAAGCATGGCTTTCTCTGAGGCCACCATGCTGCATCAATTTTTAAGTAAGTTAGCTTCGGTGATCGCCACCTATATTCGCTATCAAATCGACTGTGGTGCTCAAGTAGTGCAGATGTTCGATTCTTGGGCTGGGGAATTATCCCCTCAAGACTACGAAGTCTTTGCTTTACCCTATCACCAACAAGTAGCTAAGTCCGTCAAAGCCACTCACCCAGATACCCCCTTAATTCTCTATATTAGTGGTAGTGCAGGGATATTGGAACGCATGAGTAAGTCAGGCTTTGATATTATCAGTTTAGATTGGACTGTAGATATGGCAGAAGGGCGACAAAGGTTAGGAAGGGAGATGAAAGTACAAGGGAATATGGACCCCGGAGTACTATTTGGTTCCCAGGACTTTATTCGCCATCGCATTCTAGACACCATTCGCAAAGCAGGTAAAGGTGGTCATATCATGAACCTAGGTCACGGTGTTTTGGTAGGAACCCCAGAAGATAACGTCCGTTTCTTCTTTGAAACCGCCAAACAAGCAATTATATGAAAATCTTCTTAACAGGTGCAAGTGGCTGTATTGGTCATTATATCGCTGATGTTTTGATGCGGGAAACAGAACACGAATTGTTTCTGTTTCTCAGAAACCCGGACAAGCTGAAATTAGACTTAAAATATCGTCCCGGGGTTACCCTCTTACAGGGAGATATGGGAGAAATTGGACAATACCAAAGCCTCTTGGAAACTATCAATGTTGCTATTCTCACCGCTGCTGCTTGGGGAGGAGAAGAGGAAACCTATACAATTAATGTAACCAAAACAATAGAGACGATAAATTTACTCTCTCCCACAGTTTGTCAGCAGGTCATTTACTTCTCCACTGCCAGCATTCTAACACAAGACAATCAATTACTACCAGAAGCAAAAGATTTAGGAACAGATTATATTCGGACTAAGTACCAGTGTTGCAAGAAATTGGAGGAACTAACCCAGAAGTGTAAAATTACCACCGTTTTCCCCACCCTGGTATTTGGGGGGGATGAAAATAAACCCTATTCTCATCTTTCTGGAGGTTTACCTGATACAATAAAATGGATGAACCTAGTGCGTTGGTTTCAAGCAGAAGGGAGCTTCCATTTTATTCACGCTCGGGATATTGCTACAGTAGTGAGACATTTGATAGACAACCCTCCTTTAGGAAATAAATTAATTCTGGGAAATGAACCTTTAACTGCTAATCAAGCCATAGAACAAATCTGTTCTTATCTAGGAAAGCAAATTTATTTTCGCTTCCCCTTATCCCAGTGGTTAGCCAATATCTTTATTGAGCTATTCCGTATTCAAGTAGCTCCTTGGGATAGGTATTGTATGAATCATCCCCATTTTACCTATCATAATTACGTAAATCCAGCAACTTTTGGTTATAAACCCTATTGTGCTACAATAACAGATTTACTCCAAATTACTGGTATTCCTCAATCAGCCCGCGAATGAATTACTGTATTCTCGCTGGGGGGGATACACCACCAAGGTATCGCCCTTATTATAAAGGATAGATTGAAAATGAAAAATAAATGGATTATTACAGCGATCGCCCTCCCAACAATTCCGTTAACCCTCTACTTCCTTATCCGGCGCAGCGGTTACTTCATTCCCTTGGAATATGTCCCCTATATCTTCCGTGAGAATAAATATATTCCACAAGATTCTCACCACGAATCCTTGACAAAAGCAGAACTGTTCAACTATAATAAGAAGGTATCTGACATTATTCCCCAATTAGACAAAACAAAAACCTCCATTCTCATCGAGAAATCGAAATATAGACTCACCCTGTACCACGAAGGAGAACCACTTAAATCTTATCCCGTGGTTTTCGGTAGTAACCCAAAAGGAGATAAACTCAGAGAAGGGGATAGCCGCACTCCAGAAGGTATATTTAAAATTCGCGACCTATATCCCCACCCTAGTTGGTCAAAATTCATTTGGCTTGACTATCCTAACCAAAATTCCTGGCAAAAACACCTAGAAGCCAAAAGGCAGGGTAAAATTAGTTCCTTAGATTCCATCGGCGGAGAAATAGGCATTCACGGCGTACCCAATAACTCAGACAGCCTCATCGACAACCAAACCAACTGGACATTAGGGTGCATTTCCCTCAAAAACAGAGATGTGGATGAAATCTATCAAGCAGTTTCAACGGGTACTATAGTGGAAATAATACCTTGATTCCTCTAATATTGTAGAATGATACTCCTGTAGGATTATAGATAAGCAATGTTAACCGCCACAGAAGTCAGTTACAATTGGGCGCGACAACATCTAGCCGAGATGATGGACAACATTCTAGATAAGTGCGGCTCGTTCCCTGTGAAGGTCGCGGCGTAAGCCGAAATATAAGCAGGGGTTTGGTTACAGGCTAAAAATCTGGGTACAATCTAAGTCGCCGAAAGGGGCTGAAAGACCCAGGCAATCCTATCTGAACTGAGAGTCCCGCGAGGGAATCAAGGAGAGAAATTAGGTGACACCGAACCTCTAAGGTAGTGATAACCGAACCATGACAACTGAATGAACTATGGGTGTGAGGACGCGGTCGGAATCGCATAACCAAGTCACCCCCGTGTAGGAATCACGTGAATCCTTATCTGCCCACAGTGAGGTTAATCACCAGGCTGAAGCTGGGAACAGGGCGGGACTGGAGCTGTCGAGCGGTTCGATGGTGACACCGCTAATAGGGAGAATACCTGGGATAACTTAACGTGAATCATCTGAAGAAAAAGACCTAAGAAGGGACACTGCCTAATCGCTAAAGAGCAGAAGAGACACCGAAAAAAACTCGTAAGGCAAGTTTCTAGTACTTACATTCCTGAGTTGGTAATGGGTCAAAAGGTGAGTCCCAAAGGTTCGCAACAATAGTTCATTCGGAACGAGTAAAAACTCGCGCAACTTCCACTAAAACAGGGGGTTCCAAACCTAACAAGTGAAGTGGTGGGGTCGCCTGATTAACGACCTATCGGAAGGGCGAGGGTAAGAAGGGCGTAACTGCCCGATGGTTTCTACAGAGAAGAGACCCAATGTAATTATCAGAGCGATTAATGGAGCCAAACTGTGATTATCACTAACCAAACTCCAATCGAATACCGCAGCCTATGGACTATGAGACTCCATCTCGCAGCTCTTCTGCAAATGGGGAGGATTAGCCGTCGGGCTGACGACGTCTGGAAAAACCTACCTTGGAAGCGATTCAAAGGACAGGTCTTTCGGTTACAGAGGTGTATCTTCAAAGCGCAAAAGAACAATCAAAAAGCCAAGGTCAAACTCTTACAACGGCTTCTGCTGAGGAGTCGTGCAGCCCAAGCTCTGGCAGTCAAACAAGTAACACAGCTAAATCAAGGACGTAAGACCCCTGGAGTTGATGGTAAAACCGCACTCTCTACACGGGAGCGCCTGATGTTGTGCCAAAAGCTGAATAAGCACTGGTACCACTGGAAGCACCAACAACTGAGAAGGGTAAATATCCCCAAGCCTAACGGCAAAACAAGGGGGTTAGGCATTCCTACAATGGCAGACAGGGCGTGGCAGGCGCTACTTAAGTTAGCTGCTGAACCCGCATATGAAGCCACCGCCGGAGAAAGAAGCTACGGCTTTAGAATCGGTCGCTGTACTGCGGACGCACAGAAACTCATCTTCAATAACCTGAGTAGCAAAAACAACGGAAAAGATAAACTAATCCTGGAAACAGACATTAGCAAATGCTTTGACGAAATCGACCACCAGGTCATGCTCAAGAAGATAGTCTTACCTATCGAAGCCTTAAGGGGACTCAAGATGGCAATAAAAGCTGGCGTCCGTGGAGAATATCCCTCCAGTATTAAGGGGACACCCCAAGGCGGGGTTATCTCGCCGTTACTGGCAAATATCGCCCTAGATGGATTCGAGAACCTAGGGTCGAATCAGTGGACAAGGCAACGCTCAATAAGTCTAGTAAGGGGTATACGTTACGCAGATGACGCGGTCTTTATCTGTAAACCAGGAGCAGACATCCAGCGGCTTCAGGATGATATTGACGAATTCCTAAAGTCCAGAGGGCTAAGGATAAATAAAGATAAGACTGAGGTGAGTAAAGCTACGGATGGATTTGATTTTCTGGGATGGCGCTTTCGCGTTAATTCCCGTGGGGTCTTTAAGTCCACACCGAGTTCCGAGAACTATGCAGACATAAAAGCCAAGGTCAAAGCAACTTGGAAAAGTGGTGTAACCACGGAAGCTCGACTGAAAAAGATCGAGTCACAAGTCCGAGGCTGGAGGAATTACCACAAACACTGCGATATGTCGAAGCATTCCCTATGGTCACTGAACCACTGGTTGTGGCGCAAACCTTCGGGCAGACAAACGTAGACAAGACCAGAAGGAAGCCGAGAAGGCACGTCGCCAAGCCATCAAAGGTAAGGCGATGAAAAAGGGGGCAGCAAAACGCCAGCTCACCAGCGAGCAGGTAAAGAAAGCGTTCCCCGCAGTTCCTTGGGAAGTGAATCGTCACGTAATGGTCAAAGGTGATGCCTCACCCTTCAATGTGGAGGGGAAATTACTAGCTTATTGGGTTGGTCGGAACACTAAATTATACGGTGGTCCGACCGCCGAAGCAATAAAGCGACAAAAAGGTAAGTGTCAGCATTGCAACCGATTGTTCATGGAGGTAGACGGCGCCGTGGAGTTGCACCACATTGACGGCGACCATAACAACTGGAAGAAGAAGAACCTAGTTGCCCTCCATCGGGAATGTCACCAGGCGCAGGCGATTCATCGCAAGCGCATTAAGGACGGACTCGTAAAGCGCGCCGTGAAGGCATAGAAGCACCTGAGCCGGATGCGGGGAAACTTGCACGTCCGGTTCGTAGGAGAGGGGCGGGGTGGCAACATCCCCCTCGACTCTAACAATTGCTGGCGCTGAAGCAGGCGATGGCACTCCTGAATCTCTAGAGGAACTTCAAGCTAACATTAGAAACTGTAGGTTGGGAAGAGGTGCCGAAACCCAACAGTACCAATCTATGTTCGGTAACGCTTGCGCTCTACCCAACCTACGGCTAACAAAGCGGCTATTTTGGTCTGATTAGCGGATATGATATGACTTGCGCTACCAAATTTCCTTTCCTACTGCAATTCCACTATCAATCTCACCATGAAGATTCTGTGGTGTTATTCCCTTGACAAGCTCCTGTGCAGCGAATAACGCTTTCGGCATCAGTGCTTAATTACCAGGGTTTCATCTACTACACCAAGATCTATCTCAGCCCCTGAGGCTACATTAATCTCTTTGGCTAAATTTTGTGGAATACGAACAGCAAGACTATTCCCCCATTTTTCAAAAGTCGCAACCATCATTTCTTAATTGAGGAATCAAATATGAATTTTCATTGGGATGATAATTGATTCTTCTGTAGAAGTGGACTCAACAGATGAGTCATTTAGTGGTGGTCCTGCTGGTGAGAAGCCATATCTTTGAAATAGAGGAACATTATGAGGGAGAATTGCAGCAACCATAGTAGAGTTATTATGCTTCTTTGCAACCCTACAAGCAGAGGCGATAATTTTACTAAAGGGGATTTTAGCTCGTTTTTCTTTAAGCACGACGAGACGTGACATTTCACAGACTCTATTTGGATCGAACGGGTTGAGAGCAAATCCGGTCTCAAGTATCGGCAATCCGATCGAAGAATTAGGAAGAACAACTCGGTAAGTCCCAACAACAGCCTTAAAACCAATAATTTCCATTTGCATGTAGGCCGAGTACCGATCGTACTTATCAGGTATCTGCATCCCGAACAATCCTAGCTCATCATGAAAAATGGCGATTTGCAATTGATGGCAAAGACTTATTTGGTCAGAAGTGTGAACTTGTTGAATCACAAATGTCATCGGTCACCGCCTTTTGTAAATTGCAAAGTGATCGCCATCACTAGTACCGTGAAAAGCAAATCCTGATTCGCTTAAGATTTTCCGAGAAATATCTGGTTTAAAGCAGGTGATCATTATCTGCTCTTGGGCTAAAATCTCCCCATCTTTCTTAAAGAAATAATTCTTCTGAAAGGTATGATAATCAGCAGTATCTTCCACTTCCTGGATGAATTGGGAATATATAATCCCCTCGGACAAGTGTTTTACATAACTCTCGTGTGGCTTTTGCAGATGTAGTAATAGTAAGCTATCTTCTCGCAAGTGACGACCTAAATTACTCAGTCCTTGACGGTTATCTTCTACACCAGGAATGTGACCTCCAAATTCCCATCGATCACCCAAGTTAAGAATTCCCCACACTCCTCCGTTAGATATAGCTACATCGAACGTTGCGTTTAAATCTAGTGTTGCTGCATCAGCTTCAATCAAACTCACTCGATTCCCTAACCGCTTCTTGGCAATTTCAAGCATAGATGGTGAGAAGTCAATCCCTGTAAACTTGCAGTTTGGGTCAATCTCAATGTACTTTTCTGCTAAAAGTCCAGTTCCTACACCTAACTCAAGAACTTGACTACCATTACCCACAATCGAGTGTATTTCCTTTGCTATACTCTGATAGTTATAATAACCAGAAGTTACCCATAAATCGTAATATTCGGTAATTCCTGCATATTGATTGCTCATATTATTTCCCAAAATTTAGTCCAGTGGAGTTTAGCAAATTTTGTAGCTTATTTCAAAGCGACATGACCATCTTTTAGTTGTTGGGTTGAACGAGGAGGAACATCTTCTACATACCGATGAAGATTACCGCCTGCATCTGCCAGAAGCTTTTGTCTGGCGGTATGTAGTTCATCAAGAATTGGATTTTTCATCAATTAGATCCTCCAACGGCACCCAATAGACCTGACATGTCCAATATTCTATCACACCATATGCGCGATTGTTCAGCAATTTGATTACGTTGGACTGGATCACCCCAAAGCGTCACCCAATTTAGCTGCCAACAGGCGAGTTGAACTTGAAGTTCCACCACGGGCGCCGCCGTTTCCACTCCCGCGTCACCCGCTGTCCATTCGATAAAAAACTTACTTTCATTTAACAAACTTTCCAGCACAGCCAAATTATCTTCGTGGCTAGCAAAGGATTTAATGCACCGCAAGTTGGCTGCTAGACCACCTAAGCGCACAGGGACATCATCCTGTAGATACCTTTCTCTAATGAGGGTCCAGTCCAAACAGTTCATGAACATATAAGTTTCAAGGCTTTGAAGCATTTCAGCAATTAAGGAAAGGGAATGAAGAGAATCTGACGTCTAACTCAGGTAAGCGTCTCATCAATCCTTGTAATATCGAGCCATTAAAGTTCTCATCAGTTAACAGACGCATTAGCTGTTAATTCTCCCTGGGACTGATAACGATCCAGTAGGCGCTGCCTTAGATCAGCTAAGTTACACTGTTGGACAAATTGATTGCGTTGTTGCTGCGCTTTTCGGCGACGCTGCTCTAAGTAATTATCAATTTCCTGACGATGACTGAGATAGTAAGCAATCGCTGCGTATATTTCCTCTAAGGGAAGAACAGAATACTGTACTGCAATTTCTTCAGGTGTAGAGCCATTGTGATATGCAGCCAAAATGCTATCGAGAGTAACACGACTCTTGCTGATGCGGATGCCTCCAGCTTCATCCCAATGAAATGGTGGAGCGGAAACTTTAAATTCAACTTGAACGCTCATATGTCTATGGAATCTCCCATTAATGAAGGAAAGCAGGAGCCTACTTATAGGTTAATCTAGTTGCAGTTCTAATCAGCCTAGCCGCAAGTTCGTCCGATGTTATACCCTGCTCATATCTGTAGTTGGTTGGGCTTGACTTAACCCAAGTTCCGTCATCAGTAGCGCGAAGAAGCCAGAAGTTAGCGTTGTATAGGTTATTACCATTGGGTCGATTCAAAGTGATAAGAATTTTGCGACTCCCTTCAGTCGGTATTGCATCGTTCTGTGCAATAACAAACTCATGAAGAATCGGGAATCTACGGCTCCAGCGAACTCCATCTGGTACAACAGTATCCTTTGGCAGAACCCTACCACACTCAGTGAGGGCGTAAGTAGTTTGGTTCAACTTTTTTGTCGCTGTCTCCACAACATCATCACAAAACTCTTCATCGCAAGTGCTATCAATAACAACAAGCCACTGCTGAGTTTTATAAAATGGGCCAACATTTTTCAATACTGTATAAATATTAGCCCACAAAGATATTATTAAGCAGCTAGTAACGTAGCTTAATCTTTTTGTCTTAATCATAGAATTCGACCGCTACTGAAGAAGAGAAAATTATTAATTGATTACTTTGACGGTTCCCACACTAAGAAGATCGCCTTTCCGGGCAGTAATTAGCAAATCATATATTTCTTCCCATGATTCTCCCTCATTCTGATCTGCTGATACAGTAATGCATCCCGCTGATCCCCTGCCAAGATGTAAAAACCGATCTTCATCTGTATGACCAAGCCGAAACCAGGTTTTAGCATGAATTGAATACCGCTCATAATATTCACCAAAATCATGATGAGGTTCGTAAGGTATTGCGATATCGTCAACAGATCCTATCGGAATTGGATTACCTTCATCCATCTTAGCCCAGTATATTCTGCCTGTATCGACTACTTCTAAAACCCTATTTTCTTGATGATATATAAAATTAACACTATCGGTATGCAAATTTTCTTTTGTCAAAAAAGAACCACCATCATCAGCCAGTTTAACGTTTGCTTTATGACCTTTCAAACGACCTTCTTCAATTATGAAGTATTCTCTTCCATCTTTGATTTCTGTTATTTTTACCTTGAGCGCGTAAGGAAGTACTTTGGGAGAAGTTAATTCGTCTTCGTGCCGAATGCTTAACCAACCCCGTTCACTTACATTAAAGACAAACCTAGTTCCGATTTCTTGGAGATCTACTTCAAAGTTAAAAGTAAGTGTGGCAGTTTTACTGGATGTGAACACACCGACTTCTTCCACTGAAACACTTAAGGAGTGAAATTGGATACCTATCGCTTCGTAATCAACTGGAACAAATGGTAAGGTACCTGTCCCACTTGCATCTGTAATTACCGCCACATCGTCGGTTATAGGGTCATCTTCTGTAACCTTAATTCCCACAGGTAAGCCAATAATGCTGGCTTCTACTTCTTTAGTTAAAATGATTGAGTCAGTCCTACTAATAGTTGCAGTTGTACCATGAATAACATTTCTTCTGATTGTCTTCGTTACTGAGTCAGCGGTAATTTCAAAAGTAAATTCCTTACCAATGTTGTCTCCGCTATAAGAAACGCTTCGTAATTTAAGGGTTAATTGCTTTTGCCCACTCATTCTTAACCTCCTCTACTTAGTAATAATTTGCCTAACGTCTAACGACCTTAAGGTTAGCAGTGCGACACCATCTTTCGGGCAAAAACAGATCGCCTCCATTTCCCAGATGATCCGCTGTGGTGAATGGTCTCACTAGAAATCCCAAAAACTCATTTGTCAAGACAATCCCAGATGAGTTAACATAAATTTACAATATAAAATCGAATGGTAGGGGCACCTTGAGGAAGGCAGCCCTGCCCTATAAGACCCTGGAGGCTCAAAGCGTGAGTAAAAATAATAAAAAATGGCGCAATGCAGGACTATATGCACTACTAGCAATAGTAGTCATCGCCCTGGGAACCGCCTTTTTAGACGATCGACAGACCCAAAGTCGTCCCGTATTAACCTACAGCGAATTCATCAACCAAGTCGAAAATAACCAAATAGATCGGATCAGCCTCAGCGCCGATCGCACCCAAGCTAAAGTGCCTAACCCGGAAGGGGGGCAGCCAATACTGGTGAACCTCCCCAACGATCCCCAACTAATTAACATTCTCACCAAAAACAAGGTAGACTTTGTTGTTGTCCCCCCCAGTGACGATGGCTTCTGGTTCCGCGCCCTAAGCAGCCTATTCTTCCCTGTCTTGCTGTTGGTAGGACTGTTTTTCTTACTGCGTCGCGCTGGAAGTGGTCCCGGTTCCCAAGCCATGAACTTTGGTAAGTCCAAAGCCAGGGTGCAAATGGAACCCCAAACTCAAGTAACATTTGCCGACGTAGCTGGGATCGAGCAAGCTAAATTAGAACTGACGGAAGTAGTAGACTTCCTCAAAAACGCCGATCGCTTCACAGCTATTGGGGCGAAAATTCCCAAGGGCGTTCTTTTAGTCGGTCCTCCAGGAACGGGGAAAACCCTTTTAGCTAAGGCAGTTGCTGGGGAAGCTGGAGTGCCTTTCTTCTCCATTTCCGGTTCCGAGTTCGTGGAAATGTTCGTCGGTGTGGGGGCTTCCCGAGTACGGGATCTGTTCGAGCAAGCGAAAAACAACGCTCCCTGCATCGTCTTTATCGATGAAATCGATGCAGTAGGTCGTCAGCGAGGAGCAGGTTTAGGAGGAGGTAACGACGAACGGGAGCAAACCCTGAACCAGTTACTCACAGAAATGGACGGTTTTGAAGGGAATACAGGTATCATTATCGTCGCCGCTACCAACCGTCCTGACGTTCTGGATGCCGCCCTGTTACGTCCCGGTCGTTTCGATCGCCAAGTAGTAGTGGATCGCCCGGACTATGCTGGTCGTCAGGAAATCCTCCAAGTCCACGCTCGGGGCAAAACCCTGGGTAAAGATGTAGACTTGGACAAAATTGCCCGTCGTACTCCAGGTTTTACCGGTGCGGACCTCTCCAACCTCTTGAACGAAGCCGCCATTCTGGCAGCCCGTCGCGACCTGACGGAAATATCCATGGATGAGATCAATGATGCCATCGACCGGGTGCTGGCGGGACCGGAGAAGAAAAACCGGGTGATGAGCGAGAAGCGCAAGGAATTGGTAGCCTATCACGAAGCGGGTCACGCTTTAGTAGGTGCCCTGATGCCAGACTATGACCCAGTGCAGAAAATCAGCATCATTCCTCGGGGTCGCGCAGGGGGTTTGACCTGGTTCACCCCCAGCGAAGACAGGATGGACTCCGGTTTGATGAGCCGCTCCTATCTACAAAATCAGATGGCCGTAGCATTAGGGGGTCGCATTGCGGAGGAAATCGTCTTTGGGGAAGAAGAAATAACTACTGGGGCTGCTAGTGACTTGCAGGAAGTAGCCAGAATAGCCCGTCAAATGGTAACTCGTTTCGGTATGAGCGATCGCCTCGGTCCCGTAGCTTTAGGACGGCAGAACGGCAATGTTTTCCTCGGACGGGATATTGCCTCTGATCGGGATTTCTCCGACGAAACCGCAGCTACTATCGACGAGGAAGTGAATAGCTTGGTGGACCTAGCTTATCGTCGCGCCAAGGAGGTGTTAGTGGGGAATCGTCCAGTTCTGAATCGCTTGGCAGAAATGCTGGTGGAGAAAGAAACTGTGGATGCAGAGGAGTTGCAAAAGTTACTAGCTAATAATGAAGTGAAAATGGCAGCATCCGTCTAACTTGCATAGCGGTAGGGGGTGCGCCCCATGCAGATATGTGGATATCTCCTCCTCGCTATATCCCTCTGCAAGAGCTATTTCCTCGAAAGAGGGAATATTCAGGGATTCTAAATATTGGATCATAGGCTCTGCAAGGTGTTCTTCGTTTTCTTGTTTCTGTTCTGATTCACAGTCCTCGTAAAATTCTTCGCTTGCTGTTTCCCAAATATCTGTGTATTTCTTTTTGTCAAATCCAGGGATTCTACGTTCTGCTATGTCTAGAATTGGAGATTCATAAGTACCTACAAATAGATCCAAGCATCCGTCCTTCAATTCCTCAAGATCATAAACAAAGGCGGACACAGTAAAAATGGACTCCAAATATCTTTTACGTTCCTACTTGTCACGTATGGCTTTACGTCGCTTCGCTTCTCCCATAGAATACCTCTTGTTTAATACTAAGCTATTCTACTCTTTTTTTAGATTGATTAAAAGTAGGAGGCGCAAGAATCTATACCTCTGGGACAGCCAAGATAGCTATCTTATCACAGAAAGGTGAGTTATACTTATTAGTTGCAGATGATCCAACTCTTTCCCAATAGCTCCCCTTCTATCAATCACGACGGTTTATTCAAAGAACTGATCGAAACCTTCTTCTGGGAATTCCTAGAATTATTCCTACCCCAAGTATTGGATTACATAGTTCCAAGTGAAGTAACCTTCTTTCCCCAGGAGATCTATAGCAGCATCGGAGCCGAAGAAAAACGCATCATCGACCTACTGGCACGGGTCAAATTTCGTGGTCAAGACAGCTACTTCCTGTTTCACATTGAACCTCAATCGAGCGATAAGCCCCAATTTGAACGACGCATGTTCTGCTACTTTGCCCGTTTGCACGAAAAATACAATCTACCCATTTACCCCATCGTCATTTTTTCCTACGACAACCCCCGCAAAGCCGCAGAAACAGAATATCGTGTCGAATTCCCCGATTTCCAAGTCTTACAATTCAATTTCCACGCCATTCAACTCAACCGCCTCAACTGGCGCGACTACCTCAATAAACCCAATCCAGTTGCCTCCGCACTGATGGCAAAGATGCAAATTTTAGAAGAGGATAGACCCAAAGTTAAAACCGAGTGCCTCCGCATGTTAGCCACCCTCAAGCTTGATCCAGCTCGGACAGAATTTATTTCTAAGTTCGTGGATACCTACTTGCGATTGAACCAAGTTGAAGAACAAATTTTTCGTGCTGAACTTGATAAATTAGAACCAGTAGAACAGGAAACCATTATGCAAACGATAACCAGTTGGGAAAAAAAAGGACTAGAAAAAGGAATTCAGCAAGGTCTTTTGCTGGGACGACGTGAGGGAGAAACTGATTTGGTATTACGCTTGCTTACGCGAAAAGTGGGTGCATTATCCCCAGAAGTGGAAGAACAGGTTCAGGCGTTATCGTCAGAGCTTGTTCAATCACTAGGGGAAGCACTTTTGGAGTTTGAGACTTTAACGGATTTGACCACTTGGTTAAACAGTAAGTCTCCTGAGTGATTCGTCCAATCCTCGCCCACCAGAGCGCGGGTAGAAGCAAAATTATAATCCTGAGAAAACAAATGGCGGCAAGCAGAATTAGGGTGGCAAAAGACAAGGGAGACTTGGTTCAAAGTTTAGTGGAATCTAAGGAAACCACAGGACCTTTTCAGACCTATGCGGACGTAATTGCATTTGCCGCAGCATTGGGGGCTAAGTATAAAAAGCGCGTCCCTCTCAAAGAAATATCGAAAAAAGAACCAGCACCCATCGGGTTGGAAATCTTTATTTCCAGGGGCTACGATTTGGCGATTAAATTACTGGCGATCGCCGAGACTAAAGACACGAAAATTATCTCCACTTACGATGCTGCTGCGGAAGAGGAGAGAATAAAAATCTTTGAAGAGTATGCTAACGGGGGACTGGAGAAACTCCGCCAAGAGTTAAAAGGAGCAGTAGACTATTCTGAGAGAATCCTCTTAATTCTCAGTCAAGAAAGATTTAAAGAAGAATCTTCAGAAGAAGAATTCGATTTAAGTCGATTTCTTTAATTGGGTGTTATTACTATGGAAAAACACCGGTGTAAACAAGTCCGTGGGAATGCCTAACTTTCGATATACCAAACCGGAATAAAAATCTACATTGGCATAAATTCCCTTCTCGCCCAATTTTTCCTCTACCACCTTTTCTAACTCAATGGCAATCTTGTAATAAGGATCTTGACCTTTCAGATAGAAGAGTTCTTCTGCCAAACCCTGCAAAATCTTCGCTCTCGGGTCTTTAACCTTATATACCCGATGTCCGAAACCCATAATTCTTTGCGATCGCGAGATGCACTTTTCCACATAAGGACGAACATTATCCACGGAGTCAATGTTTTCCAGCATCTTCAACACTTCTTCATTAGCACCTCCATGGCGCCGACCTCCTAGGGTACCCACTGCGGAAGTAATGACGGTATATGGGTCAGTTAAAGTGGAAGCTGTCACCAAAGCGGAAAAGGTAGAAGCATTGATAGTATGTTCTGCATGGAGCATCAAACAAATATCCATGATCTGCGCTTCTAAATTATCCGGTTTTCCTCCCGTCAGCATGTATAAAAAGTTAGCTGCGTAGTCCAAATCATTCTTGGGTTTAATGGGATTATTCCCCTCACGGAGTCGATGAAACCCAGCCACCATGGTGGGTATTTTAGCCAGCAGTTGCACTACTGCTTCGCGAATTTCCACTTCCGCTTCCTCATTTAAAGGATGAAGAGGATGAAACAGACTCAAAGCTCCTACAGAAGTTTGCAAAGCATGCATCGGATGACCATTGTCCGGGAAGCACCTCATCATACCCTGAATCTTATCATTGATCTCCCGCGCGTTAAGAATCTGGGTTCTGAAATAATTTAGTTCTTCTTTGATAGGCAGTTTACCCCAGATCAACAAATAAACGGTTTCTACAAAGTTACTATTCTCTTTTTTTGCCAATTCATCAATTTTAATACCCCGATACTCCAGAATTCCTTTATGTCCGTCAATATAACTAATACTCGATTCTGTAACAGCAATTCCTTCCAGACCGGGTTTATAGGGTGGTTGTTTCCCATTAATATCATCAGTACTGGGTTTTAAAAATGATTCTTCACCATTGACCTCTTCCAAACCGTGCTTATAAGATGGTTGAGTATATTGAATATCTAACGATGATTGCATATTTTTACGAAAATAACCTTCTAATAAAGCAAAATTACCACACAACACAGCACAAAGCAATCATACCACAAAAAGTTACCCAGGGCAACTCGTGGCAATTGCAATGAGCTAAGAGGGTAAAGCTGCATTTGGATCTATTATAGCACCATTAGAACAACTTTCCTTCTCTGTGACTCTGTGACTCTGGGTGAAACCCTTCCTAGATTATACTTAAAGCCCGATCGCGTATTTACGCCACTTGTGCTCGGTATTTCCTTTTGTCTGTTTGACGATTTCAAAGTGAAGACTGCTGTGGGGTCGTCTCGGTCGGGTGAGCAACTTCATACTCGCTTCTTTCGGTGTGCGATTGCCTTTTTTTATATTACATCGAACGCAGGCAGCCACCAAATTCTCCCAGGTATCCCCACCACCGCGAGAACGAGGAATAATGTGGTCTAGGGTTAATCCCTCCCCTTGGTAACGACAGTATTGACAAGTGTGACGATCTCGTTCGAGAATATTCCTGCGGGTTAAAGTAATTTCCTTATAGGGAATTCTAACAT
>JACONB010000040.1 GCA_014323965.1 Prochloron sp. SP5CPC1
GCCAACTCAATCGAAATCGATGTCCCCCCTCCAGAAACGAACAATGATAATCTTTGCCCGGAATTTCTCGAACCGGAAATAAAGGCGATCGCAAATCGAGTCGGGGGAAAGTGGGGTATCATGATTCAATCTTTGGACGATCGCACTACCTTATACGAGCATCATCCGGATCGCCCCTTAATCCCCGCTTCCAACGTTAAAATCCTCACTGCTGCTGCTGCTTTACAAAGGTTAGATCCGTTAACCACGATTCGCTCTACTTCCCTAAGGGAGTGGGTGAGAGTTACTTTACTCAGAAGCAACAACAACTATGCAAATGTCCTGCTCCGTTATTTCGGTGGTGCCACTGCTGCAAAACAGGCTTTAACTAAACTGGGAGTAAACCCTGGGGGTTATCGTCTGGTGGACGGTTCCGGTTTATCTCGACAGAATAATGCTACACCCAGAGTTATAATCCAAACCCTGGACGCCATGCATTTTGCTCGTGGGAGGGAGATTTTTCTCGCTTCCTTACCCGTGGCCGGAGTGAGTGGTACTCTGAGAAATAGGTTAAAAGCGACCCCAGTACAAGGAACGGTTGCTGCGAAAACGGGAACTTTGCGAGGAGTCAGAGCTTTGTCGGGCTATATGGATCATCCAACCTACGGCATCCTAATTTTTAGCATCATGGTCAATCATCAACCCAATAAACCAGGATACGCTCTGGTTAAAGGAATTGATGATATAGTTCTGACTATGAATAATCTCGCTCCTTGCAACTAATTTCTTTCTTGTTGGCGGTTTGGCATTAAACGATCCGCCAACAACAAACATCCAACATAGGAAGAGCAAATGACAGTATCAATTAAAGTAATCGACGATAAATCTCCCTATTTAGCCAAAGTCATAGCCCTAGGAGATGCCAATAAAGAAACTCTGGGCTTTTTCGCTGAAACAGCTTTTCGGGAACATGCAGCAGGTGGTAAAATCATTGTTGCCATTGATCCTCAAGCCGGATGTGTGGGCTATTTAATGTACGGAATTGCCAAAAAGCATAACCGGATTCGGCTCGTTCATTTGTGCATTGAAAAAAACCATAGAAGTCAAGGTATTGCCAAAAAACTTTTGGCATTTTTAAAACAGAAGAATCAATCCTATAGTGGCATTGGGTTACACTGTCGTCGCGATTATGGATTAGATAAGATGTGGTCTAGGTTAGGTTTTATTGCTCAACATGAAAAGGACGCCAAAACCCTGGGTAAGTCGCTTACATATTGGTGGTTTGATTTCGGTCATCCTAATTTATTATCTTTTCTGCCTATCGAGAAAATAAAATCGAAACTTTGTGTTATCATTGATTACCCAATTTTCAGGATTCGTTATTTATTTCAAAAGGGCGATGGTCAAGAATTCAATTCCCTATTGGTGGATGTAAATTCACTCTTCGCTGATTGGTTGGCTCCATATTTAGAATTATGTATTACAGATGAGGTCTTCAATCAAATAAACGAAGTACCTGCTTCTTCAGAAAGAGAGGAAATGCGAAAGTTTGCCCAAGCATTTACGGCTTTGCCTTGTGACCATCAAAAAATTTCTGATGTTACTAATGCTTTAAGCTCTTTTTTCCAAGACAAAAACTTAAACCTGGATGAGTCAGATTTGCGTCACCTCGCTAGAACCATCTCATCTGACGTCCAAATCTTCGTAACTAGCAATTCTTCTCTTCTCAAAGTTATCGATGAATTTTATGACCAATTTAACTTGTCAATTAAGGAACCTACCGACCTGATTCTTCAGCTAGATAGAATTCGCAGCCTGCCAGAATATCAACCAGTTCGTTTGGCAGGGACTCAATTAAGACAAAGAAAAGTTCAACTCACAGAAATATCTCAATTTAGCGACTATTTTTTGTCCCACACACAGGGTGAAACGAAAGCAGCATTTCAGCAGTGCCTGTCTCGTTTCATCACCGAACAAGATAAGTTTCAATGTTTCGCTGTTTTAGAAGAAAGCCAACCACTTGCCTTAGTTGTCTACCATCGCCATAATGGACATGAGTTAGAGATACCGATGCTGCGGGTTAGCAGTAGTCCTCTAGCTCCTACTTTAGCAAGCCATCTCATTTTTGCCGCTACATTACTTTCCGCTCGGGAAAAGCGATAATTTACCAGAATCACGGATACTTATTTATCTGAAACAGTTAAGACAGCCATTCAGCAAGAAATTTGTTTTTATCAAGTCAAAAATGGCTATCTGAGAGGTAATATTGTTAGAGCTGATACTAAATCTCAAATTACTCAATATCTGATTGATCTAAATACTCAACTGGGACAAGAATATGATGTTTATAGTAAACTAGCTCATACCCTAGCAGAATTGGAACTTCAAGATAGTCAAAATCTGTGGTCAATTGAAGAGTTTCTATTTCCCGCCAAGATTACCGATGGGGCAATTCCCAGTTTTATCGTCCCCATTAAACCTAGATGGGCTCATAATTTATTTGATGAAAAATTAGCTAATCAAACTATATTCGGAACCCAAAAAACTCAACTTGCTCTCAACCGAGAAGCTGTGTATTATAAATCTAAACGGGGGGCAAAAAAATTAAAGCCAGGTGTGACTGGTAGAATTCTTTGGTATGTTAGTCAAGATAAGGATCGGGGCTATACTGGAGTCAGTGCTATTCGAGCTTGTTCTCGTTTAGATGAAGTTATCATTGGCAAGCCAAGAGATTTGTACCGTCTTTTCCGTAATTTAGGTATATATGAATGGTCAGATATCTTTAAGCTAACTAATAATGATGAAAATCAAGAGATTATGGCCCTTAGATTCAGCGATACAGAGTTATTCAAGCGTCCTGTACCTTTGAAACAAATACAGCAAATCTTAAAGAATAATTCAACAATGCAGTCTCCTCGCTTTATTCCACCCAATACTTTTGCTATAATATATAAACTTGGTCATGAACTTTAGAGATTTAATCATTATGCCAAGTAATATATTACTACTATCTATTAAACCGAAGTACGCAGAGAAAATCTTTTCGGGTCAAAAGAAAGTGGAATTACGTCGCGTTCGGACCCGCTTGAATAGTGGTGATTTGGTGTTGGTCTATGTGTCGTCTCCTCAAAAAGCCTTGATAGGTTTTTTTGAAGTTGAAAAAGTTGTAGTCAAGGAAAATCTTCCTCAAGAGCTGAATAATCTTTGGGAGTTAGTCAAAAAATATGCTAGTATAGAGAGAGAAGCATTTATGAGTTATTATCAAGGTTCATACTTAGGAGTTTGTATATTTGTGAAAAAAACAAGACGTTTTTCTGCTCCAATTGAGTTGCAGATATTGAGAGAAAAATTTGGCTATTTTTTCCCGCCCCAAAGTTATCGTTATTTAACTGGATCAGAAATTACAGTCCTTGAGAAACTGGTAGGAGATAGAATCGCCAAATTATGAAACAAAGCTCAGAGTTAATTCGGTTATTTAAAGAATTTGCCAGCTCCTACCCTTATGGCGATGGTCCGCGTCACATATCTACCTGGGAAAAGCAACGTGAGCAAGTTTGTCGTCATTTTGATGCCATGACGTCAGCAGCAGATTCTGGAGAAGATGTAACCCAACAAGTTATTTCTTATTTATCACTCTACCATCAAACTGGTAGCAATCTAGATCTGACTTACACTATGATAGAAGAGAAGAGAGAATGGTTATCCTCAGAGAAATGGATAAAGCAGAAAGACAGAGAGTCACTAACTCAAGCAATTTTAACTTTAGTCCGTACCTGTCATTCTGATGAGGAAGAAGAATGGTTCGCAGTTGTGAGATACTTTGCTGCATTGCCCTATGTCAGAGATTTACCAATAGGAATGGTTACACCTATTCTCAATGGGCTACGACCAGATTACTTTATCAGAATCGATTCCAATTCCCTCCAGGTAATCAACCATTTTGCTCATACAACTTATAGCCAACAATTCAGAGACTACTCCGATGCAAATGCTACAGGATATGAGCTAATTGACCAACTTGCTGAAGAGATGCACCAGACTGGTACACCCGCTTGGCGGGATGAGGATATTTTTCATCTGTTTTGTTATTGGCTAGTTACTATGAAGCAATACGACTTTGCCCAATATACTTTAGCTAAATATGCAGCCAAAACTAATTGGGAAGAAGCTAACCTCGCCCGCTGGGTACAGGCAATTCAACGGAAAGGACAAGGCATTTTATCTGGTCCTCCCGGTACGGGAAAAACCTTTCTCGCCCAACATCTAGCTCAATATTTAATTAATGATGGGGATGGTTTCGTAGAACTGGTGCAGTTTCATCCAGCTTATTCCTATGAAGATTTTATGGAAGGAATTCGTCCCCAAACTAGAGCAGATGGACAGCTAAATTACTCAATAGTTCCAGGTCGTTTTCTGCAATTTTGTCACCAAGCAAAATCTTGCGAAGGTACTTGCGTTCTTATTATTGATGAGATTAATCGTGCTAATCTTGCTCAAGTGTTTGGCGAGTTAATGTATTTACTGGAATATCGCGACCAAACAATTTTGTTAGCTAGTAGCGGTAAACCATTTGCCATTCCCCATAATGTCCGCATCATCGGCACCATGAACACTGCCGATCGCTCTATTGCTATTATGGATAATGCAATTCGTCGCCGTTTTGCCTTTATCCCTATCAGCCCCAACTATGAAGTGCTGCGGCGATATCATCAGGATACAGGCTTTCCAGTGGATGGCTTAATTAGCACTTTGGAGAAGTTAAATAATACCATTGACGGTACCCCACTACTCCCTGGGAATTTCTTTCTTTCTCAGGAAGGAATTAGGAGAGGAACTTCCTGATATCTGGCGGATGGAAATCGAACCCTATCTAGAGGAATATTTTTTCGACCAACGGGATAAAATGGACCAGTTTCGCTGGGACAAAATCAAAAACCATGTGGCTCCATGATGATGAACATGATTGAGCTAACTGAATATAAACCCCTATCTATTCCCAGGGACCATATTCCGACTGCTGTAATTAATGAAATAAGGCAAAAATACAGTAGCCAGATAAAAGTCAGCCTTCGGGATACCAACACAGGTGACAAGTGGCAACTCATATCTCAAGGATGGGTAGGCTATATTTGCCTCACGGACGGCTTCTCCATCAAATTAAACCCCAAAGTGCCCCTGAAAAATCTTTTTACTATGCTCGCATATGCCTACAATCTCAAGAGTTTTCGCTTTCTGGACGGGTTAATTGATTGTGAAAGTCTAGAAGGATTCTACGATTACCTCGCCGCCATCACAGCCAGTCGCATTCTCCACCGCTGTCATAAAGGACTCTATCAGACTTATTTGGTCAAAACTGGCCAGCTCCCATCCATTCGCGGACGTTGGGAGGTTCGACGAGCAATAGAAAAGCCTTGGCATGTTCAACCAATTTGCCACTACTGGGAACAAACAAGGGATATTGAAGATAATCAGATTCTTGCTTGGACATTGCACTGTATTAGAAGCACTGGAATTTTGAGCAAGAAAGTTCGCTATGCAAGTCCGCAAAGCAGAACGAGTCTTAGAAGGCTTCGTCACCCGCCGACCCTTTACTGCCCACCATTGTATCGGACGTCAATACAACCGTCTGAATGAAGATTATCGAGCCTTACATGCCCTCTGTCGCTTCTTTCTCCACCATAGTAGTCCCAGTCACAAAACGGGGAATCGCCCTATGGTGCCTTTCCTGGTTGACATGGCGAGACTCTACGAAAGCTTTGTTGCTCAATGGCTCAAAACTAATCTTTCTCATTACTGCGTCAGAATACAGCAGCGAGAATACCTGGACCCGAAAAAAATATTCTATTTTGATATTGACCTGGTCTTGTACGAAACTCAAGGGCAGACTGCACGCTACATCCTTGATACCAAGTACAAAACTGCTGTCTTTTCCCTCAACGGATGACATCGCTCAAGTTGTAGCCTATGCAGCGGCTAAAAAGAGTTTATCAGCGGTGCTGGTCTATCCTCAACCTCCACCGCATCCCTTAGATATTTGGATCGACCATTACCGCGTCAGAAGTCTAACTTTCTCCCTAGATGGGGATCTTCAACAGGCAGGGGAAGACTTCTTGCAAGATTTACTCTCCCCGGCTAAATGTAAAGAAATGTTACAATAATACCGTCAAACCGCTTTAACCCCTTGACAGTTTCAAAAAGAATAGCTATAGTAGAAACATACCTGGGAAAACCAATCAACCGTGAGATGCAGAACAAGCAAAAAGTAACCTTGTATATTCCGCCTAAACTTCATCGCCAGCTCAAAATAAGAGCAGCGGTGGATACAGAATCAATGTCCGCTATAGCAGAAAAGGCGATCGCCTTCTACATGGAGCACTCAGAGGTGGCGGAAGAAGAATTGCTGCTCGAAACGGACAAACACGCAAAAGAAGAGCTGATTCTTTGCTAGGGCGCAATTAGGGCGCGGGTCAATTACTATCAATTTGGGTCGATGTCATGAAAGAAGAGCTAAATATACTCATACAAGCTCAATATCCCCTCATTTACCTCGTAACTCATGAGGAAGAACGAGCAGAGCAGGCAATATTCGACCTTGCCAAAATAAACACGGAACATCGGCGTGTCTTTGTTTGGACGGTTACCCACGGTATGGTTGATTACGGACAGCCCCGTCGGACAACTCGGCACAATACAGTTTCTCCAGAAGCAGCTATTGAGTGGGTCGTCAGACAAGAAGAACCGGGTATTTTTATATTTAAAGACTTACATCCATTTATAGAAGCACCAGCAACTAATAGGTGGTTGCGAGACGCTGTAGTTAGTTTTAAAGGGACAGAAAAAATTGTCATCCTCATGTCCCCAGTGCAACAAGTTCCTATTGAACTGGAAAAAGAAGTAGTTGTGCTGGACTATCCCTTACCTAATTTAAACCAACTCAATCAAGTCCTCAGTCAAGAATTGAAGCGGACTAAATCTGGTTCCACCTCGAAGGAAGTGCGAGAGAAACTGCTCAAAGCAGCTTTAGGTTTAACGGAAGACGAAGCGGAAAAGGTTTATCGCAAAGCCCGAGTCAAAGCAGGTCGTCTCACGGAGCAGGAAGTTGATATTATCCTGTCGGAGAAAAAGCAACTGATTCGGCGCAATGGTATCTTAGAATATATAGAGGAAGACGAAACCATTGACTCTATCGGGGGCTTGGAAGAACTGAAGAAGTGGCTCAGACAGCGCTCTGACGCTTTTACTGAAAGAGCGAGGGAATACGGACTACCCCAACCCAAAGGTATGCTAATTCTTGGGGTTCCTGGCTGCGGTAAATCCCTCATCGCCAAAACCACCTCCCGTCTCTGGGGTTTACCTCTGCTGCGTTTGGATATGGGGCGAGTTTATGATGGTTCTACCGTGGGGCGATCGGAAGCTAATCTGCGCAATGCCCTGAAAACAGCAGAATCCATTTCCCCCACCCTCCTCTTCATCGACGAAGTAGACAAAGCCTTTGCTGGGAGTGCCGGTTCTGCGGACTCAGACGGTGGTACTTCCAGCCGCATTTTCGGTTCCTTTCTTACCTGGATGCAGGAAAAAACCTCCCCCGTTTTCGTCATGGCCACAGCTAATAGAGTGGAAAGATTGCCAGGAGAATTCTTGCGCAAAGGTCGTTTTGATGAAATCTTCTTCGTGGATCTGCCTAATTTACAAGAGCGACAAGATATATTTAGTATTCACCTCAACAAAAGGCGTTCTGACATCAGTCGCTTCGATGTAGAACAATTGGCTAAAGTTGCCGATGGGTTTTCCGGAGCGGAGATTGAGCAGGCAATTATCGCTGCTATGTACGAAGCTTTTGCTCAAGATCGGGAGTTTACGCAGTTAGACATAATTGCGGCGGTTAAATCCACCCTCCCACTGTCCAGAACCATGACTGAACAGGTGACTGCCCTGCGCGACTGGGCGCGGCAAAGGGCAAGACCTGCTTCAGCTTCCGTCGCTGAATACCAGCGATTGGAGTTTTAACAAGCTTTCTCCTGCGCCCAACAGGAAGAAAGACTAGCAAATGCTAGTTGTTGTTTCGTTTAATCTTAATTGGAGGAAATCCAAATGTCTCACTTTAGCACCCTACGTACCAAAATAACCAACGCCGAAATCCTCAAAACTTCCCTGTCGGATCTGGGTATTACAGTCAAGACGGAAGCTGATGTGCGGGGTTACCATGGACAAAATGTTCGTGCTGACATCGTTGCTGTCTTAGAAGGGGAGTATGACTTGGGTTGGTCTGCTAATACCGACGGCTCCTTCGATCTAATTGCCGATCTCTGGGGAGTTGCGAAGAAGCACAACCAAACTGAGTTAATCAACTCTATCAATCAGAAGTACGCCGTTAACTCCACTTTGACTCAAGTTAAGCAGCGCGGTTTGCAAAATGCAAATGTCAAGTTGGTTGTTAAGTAATACATGAGTGAGTTTTTTAGTTAAAAGGGTTAGCCTATCCTAGGTTAACCCTTTTTCACGTACCATGAAAGTCACCAGTTACCAGTTGGCAACGCACCGTCACGATATGTAATGATGAGGTAAAGTTAATGGGAAGGAAGGCGAAACTGAAAAAAATCAGACGTGAGAGAGAGGGAGAAGTTAAAGGGAGGGAGCTAAACAATTTCGTGGGAGAATTAGGAAAACAAGGCTATCAGTTTGAGCATATTCAGCGTTCTCCAGATGTACCAGAACGGAAAGTGGAGCCGCAAGTTTAAGGTTTCACTCATCTGTATTTATCTGCGTTCATTCTACTTCGACGTCCATCTGCGGGACGCTACGCGGGACGCCAAGGGCGGTTGCTTACGCAAAGCTTCGCAATCAAACATTTTATTCAGTTCAGCTTCACTAATTATTTTAATCCCCAATTTAACTGCTTTATCTAATTTAGAACCGGGATTTTCTCCTACTACGATATAATTAGTTTTCGCGCTGACTGAACTGGTCACTTTTCCTCCACCTTGCTCAATTAAATTTTTGGCTTCATTGCGCTTTAAGTTGGGTAATGTTCCCGTAATGACAAAGGTTTTACCTGGGTATGTAGTATTATGTGGTACATTAAGATTCTCTTCCCCTGTGAAACATAAACCTGCTGTTTGTAATCTTTGAATAAGGGTGAGATTGGCAGGTATTTGGAACCAATCTACCACAGAACGGGCAATCTCACTGCCAATACCAGAAATAGTTTCCAAAGATTCTACAGAAGCGGTAGCTAATTGTTCCACTGTGGGGAAATTAGCTGCTAATATTTTACCATTGACACTCCCAATATGACGGATACCTAAACCATAGAGGACTCTTTCCCAAGGTTGGGTTTTGGAAGTGGCGATCGCCCGCACTAAATTTTCGGCAGATTTTGTTCCCATGCGTTCTAATGAGGCAATTTCTGCTACCGTTAAGTTGTATAAGTCGGCAATGGATTTAATTAAACCATTCTGGATTAATAAAACAACGTTCTTTTCCCCTAAACCTCGAATATCCAATGCGTCCCGAGACACCCAATGTGTTATACTACCCCGGAGAATCGCCCGACAGGAACTATTGAC
>JACONB010000041.1:0-14161 GCA_014323965.1 Prochloron sp. SP5CPC1
TTTCCTTACTTAAAGAGACAGCTACAGCTAAATTTGACGAAACAGCAGAAGCTCACGTCCGTTTAGGTATCGACCCAAAATATACCGACCAGCAGTTGCGCACTACGGTAAGTTTCCCCAAAGGAACAGGTCAAACAGTAAGAGTAGCAGTAATTACTCGAGGAGAGAAAGTAACTGAAGCGGAAATGGCAGGAGCAGATATAGTTGGTTCCGAAGAACTGATTGAAGAAATCCAAAAAGGAAGAATGGATTTCGACTTGTTGATTGCCACCCCGGATATGATGCCTAAAGTTGCCAAATTAGGAAGATTATTAGGTCCAAGGGGTTTAATGCCCTCTCCTAAAGGAGGGACCGTGACTAACGATCTAACAGGAGCGATCGCCGACTTTAAAGGAGGTAAACAAGAATTTCGAGCCGACAGAACCGGGATAGTTCACGTCATGTTCGGCAAAGCTTCTTTCCCAGCAGAAGACCTCCTGGTCAACTTAAAAGCCTTGCAGGAAACCATTGACCGGAATCGTCCCAGCGGTGCAAAAGGTCGCTATTGGCGCAGCGTGTATGTCTCAGCTTCCATGGGACCGTCAATCCAGGTCGATGTTAGTGCTTTGCGAGATTTGAAGTTGACTGAATAAGGATAATTTTGATACAATTTGCCAACAACAATCAAAAACCAACAACCAACCCAAGACAGCAGGTGCCAAAAGCTTAATTTCCTGCCGAGGTGGATACCAATACTCCCATAGTCAACCATGGGGGTAGAGTAAAACCCCGGCGAAATGCTAGGGGTTTAATTTTGTCTGCGCTCCCCCAAAAAGGAGGTGAGAAGAGAAATGGGAAAAAGTCGGGAAGAGAAACAAGCCTTGGTGGCGGATCTCAAAGAAACGTTGAGTAATTCTCAACTAGCCGTGGTTATTGACTACAAAGGGCTATCGGTGGCAGAAATCACGGATTTGCGCGATCGCCTGCGCCCCACAGGTGCCATTTGTCAGGTGACCAAAAACACCTTCATGCGCAAGGCGTGTGAAGAGGATGAAAACTGGCAGCCAATGACCCAATTTCTGGCAGGTTCATCAGCCTTTCTGCTGGTCAAAGACGATATTGGCGGTGCAGTTAGGGCTTATCAAGCATTCCAAAAAGACACCAAGAAAACAGAATTTCGCGGTGGCGTAATGCAGGGTCAAGCCTTAAACGAAGAGCAAGTAAAGGCGATTGCCGACTTGCCTTCTAAGGAAGAACTGATTGCCCAAATTGCTGGCGCCCTCAATTCTATTGGCACCAAACTAGCACGGGGTATCAACGAAGTGCCTGCATCTCTTGGTCGCGTTGTAGGAGCAATTGCCACCACTGATGAAGAGTAAACATTGTTTTTAATTTCAAAGAAGGAATCAATTCATGTCTGCTACAACTGACGAAATATTGGAAAAGCTCAAATCCCTAACTCTGCTAGAAGCATCAGAATTAGTCAAGCAAATTGAAGAAGCATTTGGCGTCAGCGCTGCTGCTCCTGCTGGTGGGATGATGATGATGACACAAGGTGGTGCTGGTGGTGCTCCTGCTGAAGAAGAGAAAGAAGAGCAAACCGAATTCGACGTTATTCTCGACGAAGTTCCCAGCGACAAGAAGATTGCCATTCTGAAGGTAGTTCGGGCTATTACTGGTTTAGGTCTGAAAGAAGCCAAAGAAATGGTAGAATCAGCTCCCAAGGCAATTAAGGAAGCAATTGCTAAAGAAGAAGCCGAGGAAATCAAGAAAAAGCTCGAAGATGCTGGTGCCAAAGTCACCATGAAGTAAACTGAGTACAACTCGATCCATCGTGGATCGAGTCCACCTTCTTCCCTTTGCGCGATAAAATCATTCCCTAAAGAACGTCCCATTCAATTGCAATAATCGTCCTGTCCTATAATCTTGGAATCCGGGACTCTGGTAATATAAAGCAAACCCCATTTCTTTGAGTTGATTTAACATCTCCTCAAAGAGGATTTGTCCCTCATAAAGAGGAACAATAGATAATTCTAAGTGAATTCCCTTTATTTTCGAGATAATCTCATCTGCTCCTTTGAGAACTTGCTCCTCATAACCTTGGGTATCCATCTTGAGCAAAATTCCTGCCATACCATCCATATATTGAGCTGCTGCATCTGAAAGCTTCATCAGCTTAACTGTTTCTGAATCAAAATAGGTAGCATGAGGTGCAGCATCTATATGGGCCTGTAACATGGGTAAAATAGAACTACTTTGGGAATTCTTGGCTATATTAATCTGGATTTCTCCATTTTCATCCCCAAGAGCACATCTTTCAGCCACCTCCCATCTCTTATTACCTTTGCTATTTTCAATTAATTTCTCATAAGCAGAAGATAAGGGTTCAAAGGAAACGACCTTACCTCCATAACCAATCTCGAATAGTTTCTGAGCAAATTGTCCTTCATTAGCTCCCACATCAAGGACTAAATCGATGTTTTGGTAAGTTAGCCTTTTGAGATACCCTTTTTCTTTTTCTTTTTTTTTTTAAACGGGATAATATTTAACAATATCAAACCCTAGGGAATGAATAAATTTTTTGATTTGTTTCTTCAACATAGTTCTCTAGAATTCTTTTTAACTAATATAGCATATTTTGGGAATAATTATCTTCCTTTGATATCTGAATCTCCAACAGTATTGGGGGTAATGACCAAGGGAGGCACGGTACAAAATGCTCTCAAGCGCCGATAATGGATGTTCATGACCATGTCCACGCCTGAAGTGGGTTGCAATATTCGTTGGAGGGCTGGGATAGCCACGGCTGAAGCGGTTAAGGGAAAACAGAGGTTCATCAGTTGTTGTGCTCCTTTGGGTGAAATGGCATAGGCACAGGTACCAAAACATTATTGAGGGGCAATAGTGATGGCATGACGGTGGTTGCGACAAAAGCCTGTTGATTCGCCTGGGAGAGACCAGGGGGAAAAAAACTGCCCTGTAAATTCACCCCTGGTATAATCTCGATATCCAGAATTGAATCAAAGTTATACCCAAAAAATACACAGTCCCAGGTGGCTGGAAGCTGCTGATAGATATGGGTAAATCCTGCTGCAAAATCCTGGCGCAACACCGCATCATCTTCGCAAATTATCAGGGGAGTGTCTTTTTCAACACATTGTTGCCACAACATTCGGTGGGACATGGCATTGCCAAGTTGGCCGGGGGTAAAGTGCTCATATTGTCTGAACAGTAAACCCTGCTCGATGAGCTGCGATATATCTAACTCTCGCCCTTCGATCGCTTCCACCCAAACAAACTGAATATCTGATTGACGATTCAGCTGCTGAAATTTCTCACGACGATCGCTACGACGCTTCAGATTGAGAACACAGACCTGCAACATAATTCTCTTCCTCACTCAATATTTATTCAGCTGTGATTTTGCTATAATAAGGGGAATGGTTGGGGTCCCAACCAGGGGGCTAGGTGATGTAAGACGGGGCACCCTGCGATTGCCGTTTGAATCCCGAATCCCCCGTGTTTTAACCGGGGGAGTGGATCAATTCTTCAGAAGCTTCCCCAGTAGCTTGAGCAATGAGATCGCCAAGATTCTGCCCACCAGGAAGTTTTGGACTACTAATACGAGGGTTCAAAACCAATGGATCGGGATCTACATTGATTTTAGCGCCTGCTGAGATGAGCAGATTGATGATTTAATGCTGGAAGCTAAAGTCAAGGCAGTTTGCCCATTGCCATCTTTTTGCTCCAGATCGATACCTGATGCTAGGAGTTGTTTAACTTGTTCAACATCAGATTTTTGAATTGCTGCAAATAGTTTTTCCATATTTTCGACTCATTAGATGGATCAAAGCTACATTTAGCTAATTTTTGTTAATCACTTTGGCGAATGAATAGAAATGACCTTAGCCTCATTACTTTCCCGAGCAACCCGAATAAGTAAAGCGGCCAAGAATAAACTAGCAATAATGGAACTACCACCGTAACTTAAGAGGGGAAAAGGCAAACCAGTAGTAGGCAATCCTCCCGCAGCCACGCCAATATTGAGCAGGGATTGCCCCACCAAAAAAACCATACTGCCCATGGCTACCAATCGCTTAACGGGATGAAGGCACTTCATGGCTACCAGGAGGGCGATGGTACCATAGGCAATCAGGAGCAGCAATAAAGTTACACTGCCCACGAAACCGAATTCTTCCGCAAATACGGAAAAGATAAAATCGGTGTACTGAATAGGCAAGAAAAAATGTTTCTGTTGAGATAAACCGTAGCCAGCACCCCAGGTGCCCCCAGAACCGATGGCTAATAAACTTTGAACCAGTTGATAGCCGTCTCCCCGAGGATCTGCCCAGGGATCGAGAAAGCTAGTAATGCGACGCTGCTGATATTCGTTAATGGTAATACTGAGAGTCCCAACCAGCAAGCCTGCGATCGCCGTTGTCCCCAAATAAGCCAAAGGCAATCCCCCAGCGAGAGCAATGAGCCACAGACTCATACCGCATAAAGCAGTAGTACTTAAATTGGGCTGGAGCAAAATTGAAGCCAGCACTGCCCCAAAAAGGAGCAGCCAACCCAATCTTACCCACCAACTCAATCGCTCCCATTGTCCGAAAAGTCGAGCGCTTTGCAGCACTAGGAAAGGTTTAATTAACTCAGAAGGTTGAATCACAGCCGGTCCTACCTTCAGCCAGCGAGTAGCCCCATTAATGGTAATGCCCAAACCAGGAACGTGAGTCAAGATAATCAACCCAAGAACAATGAAAAAAACCCAGTGGCTGATTTTCCAGAGATTGTCTAAAGGGGATTTAGTGACAATATTAAAGCCGATAAATCCTAGCAGCGCCCAAGCTAATTGTCTTTTAAAATAAAATAATCCATCTCCGTAACCCACATCTCCCACAGGATAGGAGGCAGAATATAAAGCTACCAAACCAACAGATAGCCACAGGAAAGTCAACCACCGCAGTATTCTTGCACTCAGCGCCCAATGACGCACTGAGGGGTCAATAAAAGGAATTATATATCGTAGAACTTGTAGCATTCAGAGTGGGCTAAATTTTAGATCTCATTGCTATAGTTATCTAACAAGACTAGGATTAACTTTTTTTAAATAATCCTCTATTTGACGTGCAGTTTTGTGATCACCTTTTGGAGACATATTACCTGCTCTGGTAACATCTCGGCTGATCGGTTGCAATTAACCGAGCAAGATGTTCACAATTCCAGCCAGTTAAAGTATACTCCCAATCAGTAAAACAATGAATGGCATGTTTCATGCGCTCAATAGTTTGTTCTGGTTCAAAAGCGATATCTTCAATGCTAATAAAAAATTTCTCCTCCTTTCTCTCAAATGGGCATGGGCCTTGACGGGTGAAAATATGTGGGTCTGGGGGACCAATTCCGTGGTGCCGGGACGGATCGGGTGGATTCTGCAGGTTGAGTGAACGTCCGTGACGCTCACTTGATGGATCCGAAAGGCTTTCAACCGCTTCAATTGTCTTTTTAGTATCATTCGCGAGGGTGGGCTGGATGCTTTTATTGGGTATTTTCTTCGGTTTTCATCTCACTAATTTATGTTATATATAAGTTAACAAAATGTATGTTATGCAATTTGAGCGCTTCGCCGGGGTGTGGTGGGTTGTGCGTCTTCGTCGCTGGTGCCCGCACAACCTGGAAAACATTTGCCAACTCTGGGTTGCCTTCGACTGATAAAGCTTTATAAAGACTCTCCCGCTGGAGTCCACTATTTGTGTCATCCCCTGAGATCTGGTGATGTCTCCTAGGGCAGCTGTCACCATTGCAGGGTCACCATCTTCAAGGAAGGCTGTCAAAATGTCCCTATTTTGGGTGCTCTAGAAAAGCTTTGAGTGCAGCTTTGTATTTATTTTTTAACCGTGGGGAAACCAAACCACCCTGCTGAATCCTTTCAAGAATAGTAGCTGAACATGAGCTTTGCGGAATAAGGCTACCAGCCTTAATCAATTTAGTTAGCTCTTTGGTATTTATTTTAAAGGCAAATCGATAAGCAACAACAGACTCATGAATGATAAAATTTGGTACATCTGCGCCAGGTGAAAGAATACATGTAGTCTCGGAACCTTTTTTTTTAGTCGTTACGGTAACAAACAAATAATTTCTCTGAGAGATTTGTGCAATTGCAATACAAAGATGCTGACACTGGGGAGATGTATATTTCAAAAATGCATCTCCCAAATTAATAGTTATTAGCCCCATGCAAAGCCTCATCTAAGTAAGCTTCCCAATTAGCTTCTTGCCTAATCTGTTCTATCTCTTCATCAGTTTTACCTATATGGCGCAAAATATCTTCCACTAAAATTGGAATAGCTGAACCGTGAGGATTTTGCCATTCCGGAAAATTGTGAGTCCATTGGGCAACATCAAATGGATTAAGGTGTCCTAACTTTTCATAGACTTTATTTAGAATTTGTTCTTCTTCTTGACAGAGTTCTCCATTTCCTGGATCATTTCGTAATGAAACATTGTATTTATCATTAGAACAAATAAATTTAGACCAAAGAGATAAGTCGTCATCAACAGAGACCTTCTTAATCAAATCATAAACATTGCTAAGAACAGGACCATAATCCATGGACACGTAGTGGTCACCAGTAATTGGTTGCTCTATGCGTTTTAGGGCAATACGATCAGCAATATACAGCATTTTTAGCAAACCCAAGTACTTCATAGGTTTATTATGCAGCTTCAAGAGTACCGCTGCTGCTTCAATAGTTTTTGCTAAATGAAACCGAAACTGGATTGGCGTAACCATCTGAACTACCTCCATCATCTATCCGAGAGTGCAACGTATTGAGTTTTGCCTTGGCAATACACCAGAACAGACCTCTAAATTATAACAGATCGACCCCTCAACCTCAACCCGAAAATTTCCTCGCGCCCTGAAGTGACTTGCGCCGGAACCACCCAACCGGATTTGGTGGACAATCAGGGTCAGATAGCGCCGCTGCCTCTATTTCTTCATCAGTCATAGTATCCACCCGCTCCCAATCCGTTTGGCTAGACAGGATAACCTCAGAGCCATCTGGCAGAACCTGAACAACCATGCCATCTTCCCGTAACCTAGCCTGTAGGATAATCTTTTCGCTCATTTTTCGTTACCTAGGTAATCAGCCTTGAAGCATCCACACAAAGTAACCCAGGATTAAATCAGCAGGAGGCAAGGTGTAAATGTTAAGATCGATGGTGACGGTTGATTGTGTTAGAGCCAGGAATTGCCATTGAAGTCCATTACTCACACTGCCGTAAATCGTTGAAATCGGATATTCCTTTGCTGCGTTAAAACGTTGAGCCGCAACCATCTCGGCAATACACTGCCCGACACCAGTTTTCAGATCAGCTTTCTTAGCCTCAACCACAATGACTGCGGGTGCTTCAATTTCTAGCACTGCTTTGGATCGAGTCATTAAGAAGTCACAAATCCCATTCAGCCCAGCAGTTTCGTCAACCGTAAAGTCTTCTCCAGAAAAGAGGCTAACGTTGCGATCAAGTAGACGCCGCACCTCCAAAAGAAGTGGATAAATAATGCCTTCTGAACGAGCTTTCTCACTGCCGGAAATTGCAACAATAGGCAAACTTTCTTGCAAAAACTCTGTAAGAAAATGAGAGGGAGCAACACCTTTTAAGTCAGGTAGAAAGCGATCGCCCTCAACCGTAGTTAAGTTAAAAGCAGATTTAACGCTGGCAATCGTTTTAAACTGGCTGTAGGGCATACTATAGTACTCCGTTATTTCCTGAAGTGTTGTACTCTAATTTACAGTATGCCATGTTGTTGAAGAAGTTCTATCAACTCTTGTTTCTTTAGCCTAGAGTAACCTGTTAGTCCAGCTTGTTTTGCTAAACCAACCAAGTCCACTTTCGTCAGTTCTTTTGTTTTGCCAGAAGCTGATTGATACGAAAAGGGTCCAGGCAAGTTAACTGAAACTCTAGAATTCCAACTAATTGGACCTGCCTTGACACTCGTCGAAATACCTGATTTAGATAAATTGATAGATAGACCAGTTGAACTTTTGTTTGAAAAAGCGGTAACTGTCGTGAATGCAAACCAGTGCAATCTACAGCAATCCGGTGTTGGTTCCTTGCTTCCCAGAGGCTAACTCTACCTTAACAATTGTGCCGCCCATTTTCATGATGCGCTGTTGTTCCCGGAACCAGTTATCATAAGGAACAAGTTTGGTAAAGTAAGTATTTTGTAATTCCCGTTGGGTGCGGATTCTAGTTTGACTAGGCACGCAAGCAGTTATCTTAAACATGCGCATTGATCCATTTCTCCTCTTTCTTAATTATGCATTATTTTTTTTTGAAAACTGCTATGAATAGTGAAGTGGGCAGTCTCTAGCATAACTTACTTTTGACAAGCCCAACCTTCACCAAACTTTAAAAAGCGCAAAGTTATTAGCTTAAGCCAGAGCTGGTGTAGTCGAAATAGACACCCATTTCCTTGTCAGCACCAGGACCAACTAGAGCACCAGTGACTTCTTTCATAGCCTGGATAGCTTGAACGGTGGAGCTGATGGGAACTCCTAGGGAATTGTAGGTTTCCTTCAAACCGTTGAGTACCCGCTCATCTAAGATAGAAGGGTCGCCAGCTAACATAGCATAAGTGGCATAACGGAGAAAATAATCCAAGTCGCGGATACAAGCAGCATAGCGACGAGTGGTGTACATATTGCCACCGGGACGAGTGACATCAGAATAAAGTAATGCTTTAGCCACAGCGTCCCTGACGATGGCCGCTGCGTTAGCGCTGATTACGCTGGCAGCCCGAACTCGGAGTTCCCCTGTTTCAAAATAGCCTTTCAGCTTGTCCATAGCAGAACCATCCAGGTACTTACCCTGGACATCTGCGGAATTAATAACAGCAGTAATTGCGTCTTGCATTGTTTTGTTTCCTTATCTTATGTCTTAAAATCCTGTTTCTATGAAGGAGTTAGGGAGTAGCATGTGCCTACTGCATAGCGCCAATTACATAGTCGAAGTAAGAAGCAGCTTCCGCAGCATCTTCAGCAGACATCAAAGAACTGGCAACATCTTTCATTTCCCGAACGCTTTGAGCAACTGCACCAATGTCAGTACCTAAAGATTTGTACATTTCCCGCACGCCCACCAAACCGATTTCGTCAATGGGGGTTACATCGCCGGAAACAACTCCATAGGAAATGAGACGCAGATAGTAATCCATGTCCCGCAGGCAAGTAGCAGTCATTTCTTCGCCGTAAGCGTTACCACCAGGAGAAACAACATCAGGACGCTTTTGGAACAGCCGATCCCCTGCTTCTTTAACAATGCGCTCGCGAGACTCTGTCATAATTTGGGCAATGCGCAAGCGACTTGCACCACCAGTGACAAAAGCTTTGATTCTATCTAGTTCACCGGGGCTGAGATAGCGGGCTTCAGCATCCGCATTGACAATTGATTTTGTGACTATACTCATGAATAACTTCCTATCTGGGAAACCCCGTCCCCCGGCATCGATTCATCTTAAAATTGGTTACCGCTTTATGATTTCACAAATCGCCCCCTGAATCAACAGTCACAATAAAAAAAATGTGATTTTAGTTTTGGGGGTTTTGGTTAATTTAGTAACGCCGCTTGAGCAGCAGGCTTCAATAGTGAGCCTTGGTAACCTAACCCCAATTATTCTGCGGCATTAAGAAGACCTATGAGTTTACTTCTTAATATTTTTTAACATTTCGACTCAGATTTTGGGAAAAGGAAGGCTTTCGGATCAACAGAAATGGTAGGTCGCAGGGGCTGGGGGTTAGGGTCGTAAAAGAGATAGTGACTCCCCGCCCCTACTGCTTACCCCGTACCCTGACCTCTATACCCCAAACCCTTCCTCTAAGCTTTAAACTGGCTCAAAGCTAGGAACGACAATTTCGTCATCCTGTTTAGTCTGCTTGTTATAAAGCTTCTGAGTATTGGGGAAGTTAGCGGCTGGGAGTGTGGGGAAGCGGCGATAGGGAACCGTATCCTCCCCAAAAACTTCCAGATACTCCATACTGCTGACCATGGTCCCAATAAAGGCTCGCAAACCACTAGACGCAAGAATCTGATTGTAGTACTGGATTTCCGTCTGATTCAGCGGTGCCCGTCCCAAGAAGTGCTTGGTACCCAACTCAATGACTTTGGTATTGGGGTAGGGGGTGTAGAACTCCTTAATATAGAGACCCGAGCAACCCAAAGCTTCGATAAACTCCTTGACGGTGATTTCCCCGTTGCTGAGTTTGCTCTCCAAAGAAGTAAATTCTTCTTGGACGATGAAAGCTGAGAGGTTTCGCTCGAAAATCTGCCGATAAGCAGCACCAATAGCATTTTCTACGGCTACCTTATCGTTGAAGTCGATGACTTTGAAAATCTTAGTCTGTTCCCGCTGAACGGCAACACCCTGATTAATGCGGAATTTCAATTCTGGCTCTGTGCGCATTTGTTTCACTTCGCCCAATTGGACAAAGCGGGGTGTCTCCTTCTTATCGACCTTGGAGCCAATACCTTCGCCCAAAGTACCCGGTCGGATCATGCGCAATTGCATTCCTGCGGGAGTGACGTAGCGCTCGTAGGGAACGGTGTCTTCCCCAAATGTCGAGCCGTACTCTGTACTATCTATAATGGCATCCACTAAGGCATAGAAACCCTGCTTAGAGCAAATATCGAAGTACTTGTTTATCTCCTGACGTCCGTAGGTAGGACGACCCAAGAGGCGACGGTGAATGTACTCCACTGCCTTGACTACGTAATAGGGAGTCCAATACATACCTCGGAAAGTATCCGATTTTGCTAAGGTACGGACGAACTCCTTGACGGAAATTTCCCCCTGGCTGAGCTGCTGCTCTGCCGTAGTATCCCCCTGACCTTCATAAACCTGGAAGCCAAACACTTGCTGATAGCACCCTCGAATGAGTGCTTCAGTGCTGAGTTGGTCGTCAGAGGATTTAAATACCTTCGGACCTAAAGAACCGGGAGCCACTCCTCGTGCGGAAGGATTGCCAATTTGGCTGTTAATGGCTGGACCTCGGTTAATTAAAATGCGCTGGGTATCCTTCCCAAAAGGAGCGGGAGTGGTAGAGGGATTGCGGGTTTCCTTCCGGAAAATAGCTCCAAACTGAATTTCCAGGGGGTCATTCCCAGAACCGTAAACGTGCTGATCCGGTAAGGGACTATCGTAGCTGGCAAAAGTGGTAATGAACTGAGGTACTTTGCGGAAGGGAGCGCTGTAGTTAAAGAGATCCTGCTGCATACCCCAGTTGCGGCACTCCTGAGCTTCAGTCCCCAGTCCCCTTAGGTAGGGTACGGTTTCTTCCCCAAAGTAGTCGGCGTATTCGTTAGAATCCACCAGAGCATTAACTAAGGCTGACTGTCCCCCAGCAGTGACAATGGCGAAGTATTTTTGGAATTCTTCTGGGGAGGAGACACCGCGACCGAGAAAGTGACGTAATGCTAGTTCCACTACCCGACTGTTGACGAAAGGTTCGTAGAATTGCTCCCGGTACAGGGGAGATTTACCCAGACGACGGACAAACTCTTTCATGGAGATGTCGCCATTTTTGACCTGGGATTCCAGATAGGATATGGACTGATTATAAGCCCGGGTAATGTCCCGTTCAAAGATTTGCCGATAGGCAGCTTTCACTACTGCTGTCTTTTCTTGGCTGGACAGACCGGGCTTCATGACAAATTTTTGCCGTTTTTGCGCTGCATTGAAGTAACTTTGAGGCAGTTGCAGCCCTTGTAGGTCGGGGGTGGGACGCTGTCGCAATTTATCAGCCGGGGTGGGTGCTTCAAATTCTTTAATCAGAATGTCGAAGTAGTAGCTGATAATTTCTTTTGCTTCTAAATCACTCTTGAAGTAATCGATAGAAGCAGCCCGCATGGATAGGAGGGCGACGATGGCTGCGGCTGAGGAGCAAGCTTTTTCAATGGTTTCCCGCAATCCCCTGGTGTTAACTGTCAGGATATTGGGGTCACCGGCGACGATAGCGTAGGTGACATAGCGCAAGAACCAAGACATATCTCGCAGAGACTTCTGCATATTGCTCGGTCCGTACTTAGAAACGTTGATGGGTCTGAATCCTGGGGGAATGCGACCAATAGGAGTGGAGCCTCCAAAGAGAGAGCGTAAACCGCTGAATATTCCGCCACCACTGCTGCTGCTCTTGGCTTCTACATAGGTGACGGTTCCCAGTTTCATCCCTTCTTTGACTTCTGTCGTCTCCGTAGTTGTGGCAGTTTCAACCGCTGGCTCAGGATCTGGGGCTGGTTTTTCCAGGTAGGCTAAGGGAGAACCCCCGGAGAAAATCCGGTTGGCAGCACGAGAAACGATTAAATCCGAGTTGTTGGAGAGAACCTGAGCAATGCCTAAACGCTTCGCCCCGGAGCGAAAATATGCTGTGAGTTCCCCCAGTTCAGCTCTTTCGAGAAACCGATCCTGTTGTTCCGCCTGGGAAATAGCCCCCAATGGTACTGTTTGATATAGCTGGGGAGTGGCTATTGAACTTCCACCGCTTGCTTTAACACTCATTGAAACAAATTTTTATAATAGACAGCATCTAGAGTAAAGCTTTTCCTGCTCACTTTTGGCTCTTTGTTAAGAATTGTATCTTTTTTGTTGGTGGTGAGCGGAAGTGTGGAGGTTGGGCGATCGGGGCGCAGAATAGGAGGCGCAGGATAGGAGTCAAAAGCCTAAAGACGACAAATGAACCCCATTTGTGTAAAATGATGATCGAAGGTAAAAACTTCCCTAATTCCTCTTTGTTTCATAACGACGTAGGAAACATAGTCGGTAAAAGACCAAAATTTGTCTACATTGTACTTGGCAAAAATTTTCCAGGTTTCCTGCTCTATTGTTTCGGAAACAAAAATTACTTCTAGAATTTTTTGTTCTGTGAGAATGTCTAGCGTGCTTTTGAAATTTATAACCTTTCTATATCCAAAACTAACTAATAGTAATGTATATAACTCGTCTAAGATATAGTTAGTTATTACTAATTTGTACTTTCTGGCAATTTCATCTCTATAAGTAATAGCAGCTACGTGGTTTGAATCTCCAGGATCGACCATAGCATACCAAGCACTTGTATCTACAAATAATTGCTTCATCAATTTGTTCCGTAAACATAGCGATCGCAGTTAGTGGAGGCATCTGATAGTTTGCCTGGAGATGCTTCAGCTTCTATGGAAAGAAAAGCTTCCCAGCCTTCTTCTGTACCAATGGTTTCCGATTCATTGGGAGTCGCATCTAGAATACGAATCTCTCCTTGTTGAACGATAATTTTGAGTTTATTCGTTAAACCAGCTTCTTCAAGATAACGGCGATCAATCCAAACTCCTTGTCTAAGTTCTAAAAGTTGTTGTTCGTACATGACTTTTTATTATCTTCAAAGCTAATAGTATAATACTCCTACGATTATAGTTAACTATCGTGAATTATGCAATTATAGCTTGGCGGGTGTGTGGGGTGTGAGCGATCGCCTTATTATTATTTTACTCTCAACTTGCCCTATCAAGATTATTTTGAATTAATCGTCCTCATTATATCTAAAAATACAACTTATTGTTTGTAAAGCAGGATAAAGAGTAGTCACTTCTTCGGTTATGTGCCAGTAGTATTTGTCTAGAGAAGGTTTAATCATTTGCTCTGATATTAAAATTACCACAAAATATTGAAATAATGATATACTGCGGGTAATTTTATTACTTGGAGTTGCTTGAACTTTTTTAATTATCTTTTTAATGATATTTTTGATTTCTTTTTCGTCGGCTACCTGATTTAAAAGACGATATAGATTATCGCAAAAACGACTCATATCCTTTGGTTTTAGCTCATCTGGTATTTTATTGTTTTCAAATAATTTGTTGATTTCACTAGCTAAGAAACGTTTGATTTTGATTTCACGATAATCATTGTTTTGGATAAACTCTGAGTTTTGTTCAAAAGCGAGAATAAGCATATCTAGTTGTTCAACAGTTGCTTTTATTTGTGCAGCTAAACGGAATTTTCGCCAGTCAATGTCGGAACTTTTATACACGATATCATGGGTTGAAACTAACCATGCGTGTTCAAAAGCACTTTGGATTTGAATTTCAAAGATTATTTTATCAATGCGTAATTCATTATCTGGAATTATATCGTCATTATTTCTGAGTTGAG
>JACONB010000041.1:14174-16677 GCA_014323965.1 Prochloron sp. SP5CPC1
CGTAAATTCTAGTTGAGTCAAATCTAAATATGTCAGGAGATTTTTTATTTTGTCCTTTTTTTATTATACGGGTAATCTTAAATGCTTTTTGGCAAAATTCTTGAACTTTTTTTTCATGAGATAAAGTAGGTATTATCACTGTACAAGCAAATAAATCATCTAAATCTGACCATTTTGCAAATCTTCCTGTTTCAATCTTTTCAGCCAAAGATTCAATAGTTTTGATGCGAGAAATAAACGCATATTTTGGTCGATCCTCACAAAACTTGGATAGTGTTTGCTTGACTTTTTCCGCAACCTTTTCAACCCAAGGTTTATATTCGTTATATTTGCGGTCTAGTATATATGGATAAAGCATAGGTTCAAGATTCTTCTAAAGTAATATTTGCCTGAATCAAAGATTTCATGATTTCAATTCTCTTTTTTCTTGCACCTGCATCTGTGAAAGAGAATTTGACTGCTTTATAGTATTGGAGTGTATCTTCATTTTTGCTGCTTTTTTCTTCATCCTTTACGATTTCTAAGAACTGATAAATTTTGGTGACCATTTCAGGGGATATATCAAAATTGTATTCTTTTTGACGATTTAACTCTGCAAGAGCACCAAATAAAGAATAAAAATCTGCTTGATTCCTTAATCTCGTTTTAACTAAGTTTATGTCTTTATTTTGGGAAATTTCTAGGATTTCACCTATTAATTTAATAGTATTCCGAAATTCATCTTCAATATCATCTTTCTTCTCCCACTCAATATCGCGATCGCTAAATGCTTTGTCCAAATAATCCTGATTCTGCGTCTTAGCACCTTCTTCTAACAAAAGCAATAATTGAGCTACTATTTCAACATCCTTCATTTGTTTTCTGGAAGTTGAATTTAGGTTAGGAAAAGTAAGTGATTTATTTTTAACTATTTTATCCAAATAGTTCGACATCCAATTAGTTAAATCTTCCGCAGTAGTAATGAAAATACCGTTGAACTTTGCATGGCGAAGTTCTTGAGGTTTTAACTTCATAACATTGCGATTAATACGGTCGAATATATTACTGATAATTTGTTCGTCTTTTGATGGCAGATATTCAAGGGCAAATTGATATCTCCAAAAAATTTGTTTATCTTCTGGTTCTAAATCTTTGAAAAATTTTTCTCGAAATCGTTCAATTGTAGCATTCGGATAAATAGGGAATTTATTTTCGGCAAATGCAAACACAGTAGATAATCTTTGTTTACCATCAACTATACTGTATTTCAAGGTTCCTTCAGAAGTAATTTCTTCATAGATAAATATGGCAGGTGCAGGATAGTTATTGAGTACGGTATCAATAAAATAATCCTTATAATCTTGATTCCACACACTGCGTCTCTGATAAGGTGGATCTAATTCCAGGAGTTCTCTCTGGTACAGATCCCAAAACCACGCAATAGTTTGAAAGTTAATTCTTCTGGTCATTGGTTTTCCTTAATTGGCTGGAGTTATTTATTTACTTTAATCTCATGGATAGAGGGCGGAGCAAGAAAAGAGCCGCTAACCTCATTATAACAGTTTCTGCACCTCAGCGCCTCTGCGTGAAACATTATCCCATTATAACACCTTTGGAAGACCTACCTCCTTCGGTTTCACAAAATTCCCATCAAAACCCATGGCTTTATCTTCAAAGGTTCTCGCCTTAGCCAAATCTTTGAGCAAATTACCACGTTCCATATCATCTGATGTCCCGGCGACGAGATAGACCATTAATTTGGCTGCTAAATCCCGTCTCGAAGTCAGCACCCGCTTCTTATTAGGGTCGTAAAGCACCCCATACCACAGGGATTTGGGTTCGGACACTCCCGCAAAACCTCCCCCTAAATCGTAGGGGCGTAATTTATCGAAAATATCTGCCAACAACAACCCTTTCTTAAATACCAAGATTCCCAAAGCTTGAGCTAAAGCAATTTGTCCGATGGGGCGGAAGAGGATATTTGCTTCTCCACCAGGCTTCTCGTGACTGAAGCGACGCAGCATGGGAGTTTGGGTTCCTTGTTCCAACCGCTGGTAACTGGGCAGACTCCCTAAATGGTCCCATAATTCCTTAAAATCCGCCTCTCCCTCTTTTATTTCATCATCCTCTGGGCGCATGGGAATCAAACCCCTATCCTGGGATTTCCACTGCCGAAATGGGAATTCTAAATAGCGCTCACACATATCTTGGAGCGCCTGAAGAGTAGTCAGGACGGTAGATTTAGCGGCTACAGTGGCGCTATCGAAATTGACCCGATCCTCCCGTCCCTCCTTTTTCTTCAATAGAGGATGGGTGACGGCAATAGTACGGGCGACGATGGCAAAACCATTATCTTCGTTCAGAGAAGCTAATTGTCCTTTGCTCAACCGCACTACTGTTAAGTTGACGTGGACGAAGATGGAACGGACTCGGCGCCTTGCTTCTTCCCTAGTTTCCCCTGGAGCCACAGCGGGAATAAACTCAATGCCGATTTTTTCCTTGGCTAAATTTTGCAGATAACCTG
>JACONB010000042.1 GCA_014323965.1 Prochloron sp. SP5CPC1
AATGCGTACATTGTAACTACCCGTTCATGCCAGACGACATTGTGGAGTTACACCACGTTGATGGAGACCATAATAATTGGAAACCAAAGAACTGTGTCGCCTTGCACCGAGAATGCCACCAGCATCAGGAAGTCCACAAGACCCGGATAAAGGAAGGTAAGTTTCGGAAGAGCAGCATAACAGCGATGAAACTGGGGAGCCGTGTGAGCGTAGATACGGCACGGTTCTAAGAGGAGGCGCTCCCTGGTAACAGGGACGTCGACCTCATCGAACCTCTGAGCGAGAGAAAGCCACTTGTTTGAACGAGTGGCAGGGTCGCTTCGTGGGGTTTTAACCCCGCGTATCCTTGGCGGATATAAAATATCAAAAAAAAGCTTGACAATTTATCACCATCTTGATTATAATCTCAAAAAAGATTTAGTTGCATAGAAATGTTTGCGTGCCCACAAAATTTACTCCATCTTAATAAGCTAGAAAAAGCTGTACTGGTTTTTATTTGCTAGCAAAGCAACAGCTTATATAATGGCGCACTGTAATCTCTACTCTCAAGCAGCGCAGCAAACCCTCAAAAGCTTAGTAGAGTCCCTTAAATCATATAAGGCATTGTTAAAAAAATTCTTTAAGGGGGGACTCCATTTTTATCCTTCGTTACCTAAATCTCGAAAATAAGGAGGATTGTACACTGTTAACTACCCTAAGCAAGCTTTGAAACTAGTTGGTCGATTTATCGCGGGGAGTGTCAAAGGAAGTTGATGATTTTATCGACTTTGTAGCGCACAAGCATCAATCTAGGATTGCTGATGGCAAATTCCGACGTAATGTTGTTGACACTTGGGTAAAATGGTTTGAGTCTGTTGATTGCGATAACCAAACTCCAGCAGAACCAACCAGCGAGTATCAGCAACTCCTACTCAACAAGTATTGTCAACAAGGTTTAGAGCTATGATCCTGTGCTGCCTAAGAGCAACGAATCACACACTGTTCACCGTAGAGGACGTATAGGCGGGTGTGTTGGCGTTTTCCCGTTCTCACGGTGCTGAGCTTGACCGTTAGGTCTCCCTCATTTTGAAAGATTGAAAAGGGAAGAGTAAAATAAATATAGCGCTTCGCGGGGGAGTGGGGAGTCGGGAGTCGGGAGTCGGGAGTCGGGAAGAGGAAAGTCTTGTTAGATAAAGGTTTGAGTAAACGTTTGTTTTAAGAAGTTTGTCAATACAGCGCTCACTGCTATAATTGAGAAAAAAACAACAGAGAGAGGAAAATATGAATGATCTTGGAAAACGATCCAACACCCTGCTGATAGTTATTGTTGTATGTAGCTCGATAGTTTGTGCTTTATTGGCAATGTTCGGCGTTGCCATGGTTTATCTAGGCGCAACAGGCAAATCTGACATAAATCTTTTTGGTAATTCTATTTCCTCTGAAAGTGTAGGTGTTGCTTCAATATTCGTAAGTGGTGTAGTGATAATCATGTTGCTGCGTAGAACTCTTGTTTCTCATGATCAAGTTATGAACCCTATTGCAACAAGAGCATCTGGTGGCAAAGTTAAAAATATAGATTCTAATTTACGGGAAGCAATAAAAAGATTATATAACGTCTCCACTCAACTTAGAGATATTATACTGATTATTCAAATTCAAAAAGATGCATTTGAAGTAATCACTGATCGAAAAGCATTTAATGAATTGAAAAGACAAGCTATTTAATAGGTAATGTTGCTGAAACATTTCATGAAGATGCTTCTATTGTTGGTGTTAAAAAAGAATTACAGGAACTTGTAGAAATTTATAAAATTGCAATATCTGATCTACCTTTCCCGGAAGAATTGGATATTGAAGGTGAGGACTGGACAAGTAAAGCTATAGATATTGGCATAGGAGCAATTGCAGATATTTTAAGTAGTGGGAGTCCAAAACGCAATATCAAAAAATCAGTGGAGAATGAATTTCAGGGTTAAAGCGACGTTTCTCTGTTTGGTGGGAAAAACATTATGATGTTCTTCATTCAGCAACAATAAAATTACAAGATTCATTATTTTTTGCATCTACTAACCTCGGTAATTCTGTAGATGCGCTCAAGTTACCGCGTAGGTTGCGTTCGAGATCGTATTGATTACATTTTCTTGGTACTTGTACCAAGGTAGAGTGATTATAGTGCGAGCAAGCTTACTGGCAGGTTGGGTTGAGGCACAAAACCCAACCTACACAAACCTTTGCGTGGCCTAACAATAGCCAAAACAGGCGGACGTGTAAACTAAACTAAGAGCTTTTCCGAAAGTTAGTTTCACGCCTCCGACCTATTATCGTCACTGTGTCGAAGAATAGTTCGTATCTTCTAGGTCATCTTCTACCGCATAAAGCTTTGCCGAAAAATCATCCAACACGACGTCTTCGTAACTCACTGATTCTTCAGTCCGAAGAGCAAAATCAGCAGACGGATTTGGGGGAACATACGTCAAATCATCACCATGATCGTATAGTTCTGCGCTATCCATTGACTCGGACCCACTACCACTATCATCAGAAGCATGAGCGTTGAAACCAGTACCAGCAGGAATCAAACGGCCAATAATGACATTCTCCTTAAGACCTCGCAGCCAATCGGACTTACCCTCGATCGCGGCCTCTGTGAGCACCCGAGTTGTCTCCTGGAAAGAAGCCGCCGAAATAAAACTGTCGGTATTCAAACTAGCCTTGGTAATGCCCAACAACACTGGGGTATAAAGAACAGGTGCCCCACCTGTAATGGCCATGGCTTCGTTGACTTGCTCGATTTGGCGCAGCTCCACCAACTCTCCTGGTAGCATGGTGGTATCTCCTCCGTCGTCTACTCGTACTTTGGCGGTCATCTGGCGCACGATGGTCTCGATATGCTTATCCGATATATCTATCCCCTGGCTTTGATACACTAACTGCACCTGATTCACAAGGAATTCAGAAGCTCTCTTTATTCCCAGGAGCGACGCCTCATAAACTCCTTTGTCTGCTTTATAGTAACTAAAAAAGGTCTCCAAAATCTCGTGGGGATTGGCCTGACCATCCGTCAGCCTGTCTCCTACTTCCACAGGCTGACCATCAGACACCATGGCATTTTTCCACTGGCTCAAAGGATATTCGCTAATTGTTCCATCAGGAGAAATTACCTTGATCAGTTTGGATTCATCCGTGGTTTCTTCAACTTGACAAACCCCAGGTCGGCGATTCAGTACGCAAGCTTCTTTCGGTTTCCTGGCTTCTAATAATTCCTCAATTCGGGGCAAACCTTGGATGATATCCCCAGTTTTGGATCGCTCGAATACTAGCAGTACCAAGTTGTCCCCTCGCTGCACTAAGTCTTCGTTATCAACGTGCAATATGGCTCCTGCTGATACTCGGTAAGGACGAGCTCGTCTTAAGGTTACCTGGGTGTGGTCTACTCCTACCACAAGAACGGACTCTGATGCGGAACAACCGGGGGCTATCTCGCTTCCTGCTACTACCAAATCGCCAACTCCGACCGTAGGGGGCTGGTCAACTTCCTGTATAAACTGATCGGCATCCCGCACAATCAAAATCCGACGACCGCCTTCACGAATCCCTCGCACCAAACCTGCTTCTTTGCACCTTATCTCTGTTCGAGCTACTACTGCTCCTGGCTCTATTTCCTCTCCATCTTCTACCAAAAGCCGGGTATGAATATTCTCCACCCCTGTGCCGGAATCTCGACGCAATACCAAAGACTCCAACATTACTAACTGCAAAGAATATAACGGCTCTCCCTCCTCTCCCGTCCCCAAGGGGAGCAGTTCCACCTCCACAGGAGGGGTAGAATTGTCCCTATCCTTCAAATCCTCCGACGCTTTCATACCGCGTCGGTCATTTGTATCAACGGACAAAATTAATTGGCTAGTCAATAAAGAAACCCCCTGAGCGCGCGTGACGCGCTCCCCATCTTTGTAAAAAAGTCGCTGCACCGATTGTAACTTCAAAGTCGATGGGTCATCAGACTGAATAAGGTCACCTTGTTCAGGTTGGGCTAAACTATCGGCTACTGGATACTCTATAACTGGTCGCAATAAAAAGTGGACACTTCGTAATTGTGACGCCCAGTCACAATCCTGGTCTGTTTCTATTAACTCACCATACTTAATCTCTGTTAAGATGGAACCGTCGGGCAATTCGGTTCCCGGTTGCAACAATTTCCCGGACAATTGACTGAATTTGGACTTTACCTGGTCCTCAGAGATAGGGTACAACTCCCCTGGCTTAATGGTGATAGAACGTAAAATATCATTCTTCTGTACTACTTGGATATATCCTGCACTGGTTGAGTAAATATCCCTGAACACCTCCGTTCCTGCTTCTATGTACTCTCCCTGCCGGACGTACAGCAATCCAATATCCTTGTTGATATCATGAGTCTCTTCTGGAATCCAAAGTAAAGTTCCCCCTTTAGTTACCTCGTAAAAAACCTCTTTTGTCGAATTGCGGCGAACTTTTTTGGTTTCTACTCCAGCATATTTAATTATGCCCCCAGTGGAAGTCTGATAGCGATCGCTGATTAACTCGGCGATTACATCTCCATGGAATACCTTCGCTCCCGGGGTAGTAAGAAGCAAATAGTTATCGCCACCAGAGGTTGAGAAGGTATATTGGGAGTGACCACCCGCACTATGAGGCACGCTTGACTCAACCACCTGCTTGCTCTTGTGTCCTACGTCGGGAGTGCCCGAAAGCATACCTTGAGAGCAACGCACCGAAGATGCTAAGGTTAGTGAAGCAGTAATAATCTCGATTTCCCGACTGGTACAAAAACGGACTACTCCTCCTGATCCAGTACAAAGCTTTTGAACCGCCAAAATTTCACCCCTAGACAGGCGATCGCCATTTTTGACTACTGATTGAGCTCCGGGTGGCAAATTATAAACCTCTCCTGCCAATACCCACAACATTCCTCCCCGTTGGGCTATGCGAGTACTATTCCCTTGACGGTCGGTTTTGGACTCTGGCATCAAATCCGCAGTAATAACCTCTCCAGCTAAATCAGTCGCAACATCCTTCGCCGCTTTCTCTGTGGAACCTTGTTTTAAGATAGGCATCTCACACAGTAGCTGTCCCTCTTCTACTTCCTCACCCTGGGCCACCAATAACATATGCCCAGCCTTCAGAGGATAAACCGACGACCTGCCCTCTTCTCTAAGGACTAAATTACCAGCTACTTCCACTCTTTGGAGTTCATCCCCATGACTAGTTCTTACTCTCTTCGTTCTTACTCCATCAGCAAACTCAACAATACCTCTGTTCTGTGCCTTAATTTGCTGTGCTACTTCCCCGGTAAACACCCCTCCCGTATGGAAAGTTCGCATCGTTAACTGAGTACCCGGTTCCCCAATGGACTGAGCGGCAATAATCCCGATCGCCTCTCCTAAATCCACCATTTTGCCATGAGCTAAACTCCAGCCATAGCAACGCTGGCAAACAGAACGAGCTGCTTCACAAGTTAAGGGACTCCGAACAGACACTTCATCCACAGATCTACCAATTCTGACGGCAAGGGACGAATCGATGCTCTGATTACGCTTTGCTATAATCTCGTTGGTATTCGGATCCACGACGTCTTCTGCTAGCACTCGTCCCATGAGTCGATCTTTGAGGGGAATCAGCATGCGTCCAGTGTCACCACCCAAAGCATCGCTTTCATACATGGACCCTAACTTAATCCAACGCTGCGTCCCGCAGTCGAATTCTCGGACAATCACATCTTGGGACACATCTACCAACCGTCGCGTTAGATAACCGGAATCAGCGGTTCGCAGAGCGGTATCTACCAGCCCTTTCCGTGCGCCATAAGAAGAGATAATATACTCCGTTACTGTCAGACCTTCCCGGAAATTAGTCTTAATGGGTAAATCGATAATTTCTCCTTGGGGATCCGCCATCAAACCACGCATTCCTACTAACTGTCGCACCTGAGATAAGTTACCCCTCGCACCACTAAAGGCCATCATATAGACAGAATTCAAAGGATTAGTTTCTTGAAAATTCCGAACTACTTCCTCTTTCAGTGCTTCTGAAGTACTATTCCAAGTATCGATAACCTTTTGGAACCGTTCTACTTCCGTTATCTCACCTTTAACATAACGCTTTTCTGTCCGGCGGATTTCAGTTTCTGCACTCTCAATCATCCCCCGTTTTGCCGTCGGGACTTGCAAATCGTCAATACTAATACTTACACCTGCTTTTGTAGCATAGTGAAAGCCCAATTCTTTCAACTCATCTGCCACTTGAGCGGCTATTGCAGAGCCATAATTAGTAAAAACCCAAGCACTTAATTTTTTCAGTGCTTTCTTATCTACAATCCGGTTATAATACTTCATTTTTTTGCCAACAATTAACTACATCTGGGATGCTTGTTTACTCTCCGTGAAGCTTTTTAAAAAGACTTCACATAGAGAGCCTATTTCCCTAGAGCAACTACCTCCAGAGCATCAATAATAGCCAAGTTAAAGATAATCCGACCTGGGGTAGTCTTAATATACTGAGCGATCGCCTTACCAGTTGCATCTTTACGCACAAATCTTTCCCGATAATACTCAATCTTAGTGCCGTCAGAAAAGTACAAGGTATGCATAATTTCATCATCTTCTAATTCTGTCTCTACTTCCCCTCTATAGCGTACCCACACCTTCTCATGGATATTTACCAATCCCTGCTCATAAGCCTTTAACCCATCAGTAAGACTAGAGAAATACCTGTCTGACCTACTGGGAATCTCAAATTGTTCGGTGGTGAAGTCGGGATTTTCCGCAGTTAGGTAATAGCAGCCCAAAACCATATCTTGAGAAGGGGTCACAATAGGTTTACCAGTTGCAGGAGAAAGAATATTGTGACAAGCTAGCATCAATAACCGTGCTTCTGCTTGAGCTTCTAAAGATAAAGGTACGTGAACTGCCATCTGGTCACCGTCAAAATCCGCATTAAAAGCGGGACATACGAGGGGATGTAACTGGATCGCCCTTCCGGTAACTAGAATGGGTTCAAAAGCTTGTATTCCCAAACGATGTAGGGTAGGTGCTCTGTTCAACATCACGGGATGTCCTGTAATTACTTCTTTCAGGACCTCCCAAACGATGCTATCCGAGTTGTTAATCAGCTTCTTAGCTGCTTTAATATTATTGACACTTCCATTTTTAATTAAGCGGTGAATAACGAAGGGTTGAAATAACTCGATCGCCATCTCTCTAGGGAGACCGCACTGATAGATTTTGAGCGAAGGCCCCACCACAATTACGGATCTCCCCGAATAATCAACCCGTTTCCCCAATAAATTCTGGCGAAAGCGTCCCTGTTTCCCCTCAATAATATCCGACAGCGATTTCAGAGCCCGATTATTCGCTCCCACCACGGTTCGTCCACGTCTACCATTATCGATTAAGGCATCAACGGCTTCCTGCAACATCCGCTTTTCGTTGCGCACAATAATTGAAGGAGCCATAATTTCCTGTAATCGGGCAAGGCGATTATTGCGATTTATGACTCTGCGGTACAAATCATTTAAATCGGAAGTGGCAAACCGACCACCATCCAGTTGAACCATGGGGCGCAATTCTGGGGGAATTACCGGAATCACTGACAGCACCATGGAACCAGGGGACGATCCAGTGGCAATGAAATTATCAATTATCCGCAGCCGCTTAATTAATTTTGCTCGTTTCTGACCTGATGAGGAGGCGATAGATTCGCGCAGTTCCTCAGCACAAGATTCTAAGTTCACCTCTTTTAGGAGTCGCTGTACTGCTTCGGCGCCAATACCTACTTCCACTCCTTCCAAATCAGAATCAACACTGGTGAGTTGCTCCTCATAATCCTTCCATTGCTCTTCACTCAACAACTGTTTATGCTTCAGGTACTGAGCATTCCCTGGTTCTAGAACCACATAGGAATTGAAATACACCACTTGTTCCAAATCCCGCAGAGGCATATCCAGGATAATGCTCATGTAACTAGGTATACCCTTCAAATACCACACGTGAGTCACGGGAGCCGCCAGCTTGATGTAGCCCATCCTGTGTCGCCTAACCTTAGACTCCGTTACCTCTACTCCGCATCTTTCGCAGACGATACCTTTATATCTAACCCGCTTATACTTCCCACAATGGCACTCCCAATCCTTAGCCGGTCCAAAAATTCGCTCGCAAAACAAACCGTCCATTTCCGGTTTTAACGTTCTGTAATTGATAGTTTCCGGCTTAGTTACTTCCCCGACTACAGTTCCATTTGGTAGAGTTCTTTCTCCCCATTGCCTTATTCTTTCTGGAGACGCAATTTCAATTTTTACATAATCAAAACGAAGTTCTGCCTGCCTCATTTTTTCCCCTTTTTCAATTTTGCGTTGTCCGACAGTAATTGGCCAGGGCCATTAATCAATGCTGCCCTCACCCGCCCTTACTCTCATCGAATTCATGGCTAGAGTTGACACTCCCACGGCTGGGCACAGCTTTTGCCGTGGGATTCTTGGGACGCCTTCGGCGGCACCTTCGGTGACACCGAGCCGTCTTACCTTGAACTGTTTCCAGCTCAAGGCAGAGGGCGTTCTCTCCCCAAGCGTTAATTTCCGAGGGGCACTCGGTATTTTTGTCTATCCCTAAAGCCTTAAAAAGAATCATTAATGCTGCATTATAGTCGCGGTGCAGTTGATCTGGGGGGTGGGTACCCCCCGGATCGCCGCATTTTACGCATTGATGAGTCCTTTGGCTCAGACTTTTCTTTTGACGATGTCCGCATTGAGAGCAATCTTGGCTCGTAAAATGAGGCGCAACTGACCTGATTTCTCCCCCAAAAATTGTACCGAAATACTCAATCCATTCAAGAAACATTCGCCACGATGCATCACTAATCGATTTGGCCAGAACCCCCCCTTAGTCCCCCCTTCTGGACGCCTTGGGCGGGACGCCAAAGGCGGTTGCAAAGCATACGCTTCGCAATAACGCATACGCTTCGCAATAGGGGGGGATGACTTGGGGGGTAAGGGGGGACCTCCGCCAGTGATTCTTTACCATATTGCGCACCTTTAAATCCTCATAGGCTACCAAGTCGCTAGACTGGACCAGCGCCCTTGCTGTCGATCCAGCAAAGTCTTTACGCTGCCTACTAATTTTGAGGTACTTTCTAGCTAATCGATTAATTGCTTTACGTCTATTTTTACTTCCTTTTTGCTTGCGACTAACTCGTTTCGTATCCCGGTTGAGCAATTGCTCTGACTTCCTTAGATAGCGTGGATTGTCTACTGTATTTCCATCGCTATCAGTATAGAAAAACTCTAAGCCAACGTCAATACCAGTGGCCTTCCCAGTGGGAGAATGATGCTCAAATCGTTCTACAAATGACTTCAAATTGAGCATAGTAACCATCTGCTCTCCTGACAACGGGAACTCGTTTGATTGGTTTTTTTTCGTAAAAATTAAGTTTTCTCGTGCCAATGAGTTTGA
>JACONB010000043.1 GCA_014323965.1 Prochloron sp. SP5CPC1
GCAGATTCCGTGCGGGTGGACTCCCAAGCCAAATATGGTATAGTGGCAGCAGGACAAGCAGCTCTGTACCTGCGTCTCCCTTCCCCTAAAGCACCCAACTACCGGGAAAACATTTGGGACCATGCAGCAGGTTCCATTGTGGTGGAAGAAGCAGGGGGGCGAGTGACAGATATGTATGGGAAACCCCTGGATTTTGCTACGGGTACCAAAATGGTGGATAACCGGGGTATAGTGGTGAGCAATGGCTTAATTCACGATACCGTCTTAGCTGCTTTGCAAGATTAATATCTAACCGCAGATGGACGTCGAAGTAGAATTAACGCAGATGAGTACCGATTCTTCCCCCACACCCCTTCTTTGAGTTTATTCAGGTTTGAGACCCCGCTCCATGAGAGCCCTAACTGTTTGTCGGGGGGTAGTTTTTCCTTCCAGGAGTCCATAGACTTCCTGGGTAATAGGAACCCTCAAACCTTCCGAAGAGGCGATTTCCATCAATACTTTAGTGGTATTGACTCCCTCAGCAGTACCTTTCAGAGCAGCTAACGTTTGTTCTAGGGACTGACCCTGAGCCAGTCTATAACCCACTTGATAATTGCGAGAAAGGGGACTATTGCAAGTAGCCAGCAAATCTCCCAAACCAGACAAACCAAAGAAAGTGGAGCTTGTCGCCCCCAAACAAGTCCCCACCCGAATCATTTCCGGTAATGCTCTAGTTAAGAGAGCTGCTTTAGCATTAGTTCCCAGTTTCAAACCATCGCATACCCCGGCGGCGATCGCCATGACGTTTTTTAAAGTACCCCCCAACTCCGTTCCCAAAGGGTCATCATTAACGTAGACCCGAAAACTATCATTCGCGAGTGTGCTTTGCACCGTCTCTGCTGCTTTTAAGTCAGAACTAGCCACTACCGTCGCTGCTGGTAAACCCTGTTCAATTTCTTCAGAAAGATTTGGTCCAGACAAAACCACCAGGGGATACTGGGGAAAAGCCTCTTGCCAAATTTGGGAAGGAGTGCCAGTGGTGAGGGGATCTAAACCTTTAGTGGCTGTTACCAAAATCGGGGAATGGCTTATTTTTATCTTGAGGAGTTTCTCAATGGTAGGGCGAACTCCCCCTATGGAAACAGCAGATAAGAGGATATCAGCCCCAGATACTGCTGAGGAGAGGGTTGCAGAACTGCGACGAGACCAACTGCGGACTTCACAGTGGTTGCGAGAGGCTAAGGTAGCTAAAGCACAACCCCAAACCCCTGCACCCAGGATAGTTAAGATTCTTTTTCTTTCTGTCACTCTCTTGTTATAACACTTTTTTAAGTTTAAATGGTATAATTTTACACTAATCAGTTACCATTATACTTGAAAGTGAATTTCCGAAATCCTGTACCCACAGTTGATATTATTATCGAATTAATAGACAAACCTCATAAACCGATTATATTAATAGAACGGAAAAATCCTCCCTATGGTTGGGCGATTCCTGGGGGATTTGTAGATTATGGGGAATCAGTAGAAACAGCAGCAAAGCGAGAAGCAGCAGAAGAGGTTAGTCTGACAGTGGAATTAGTGGAACAATTTCAAGTTTATTCAGGAAACATACCCTGAGTGTAGTATTTATTGCTACCGCTCAGGGGGAACCTCAAGCTGCCGATGATGCTAAGAATCTGGCCCAAATCTCTGTTTCGACCACCACCAAATTCTGAAAGATTATGGGAATTATCGCCATTATGGCATTGGTCCGCGTGATTTTAATTCAGGAGTTCAGTAAGGTGGGCAATTTGGGAAAAGTTTGGTACCCTTTATGAAGAGTAAATTGCTTATGCCTACCAAAACTACAGCTGCTGTCAAGATATTTGTTGAGGTATTCTTTAGGGAACTGGTCCTGTAAAAATTTGGTCATAATGCCAATTTTCCTTAGTTAACATTTCCAAACCTAGCCAATAACTCCTCCCGGGATAATTGTAACAACAAAGGAGTAAGTTCTTCTGTAGACAGTTCCATTAAAGGTTCAATAACTGTTGTCAGTGTCTCGTCTACCCGGGAAAATCGCACTTCCAGGAGATTGGTAATGAAGCGACGGGTTATCTGTCGTTCTCCTTGCTGTAATCCTTGCTGTAATCCTTGTTCTGTAGCAGCTTCTAGCCTTTGCGTATCAAGAGGGGATAACTTCATAATCAACTCCTGGTCATCTGGTTCTACATCTTGACGAACTTCTAAAAGATGGAAGAGGTTATATAACAATTCTAGTGTATTTTCCCGTCGGGGACTTTCTGGTATGGCTTTTAATTCATTAATTGCCTGTTGCTGCACTTTTCCTTTGCCCAAAATTCTTAACCCACCCCCCCTTTCGCCCCCCCTCCCGGGAGGGGGGGTTGGGGGGGTGGGTTTTGCGGTAATTGATGAATCACCACAATAGCAGTTTTGAGTGATTCTGGCAAAAAATAGACCCCTGGATCCCAGTTTTCTTCATCTGGACAAGCTCCAAAGCTGGCTAGGAAGTCAGGAGACGCTGTTGGTGTTAGAATCCAGAGATGATGTAATTCCCTGTTCGACAGCTTCCTTTTCTTGCGTAGCGTTCTTTGCAATAAGCGATTAACATTGTAACAACAAGGGCACAGCCGATCCGCGTTGTGTTGTAACTCTGGCGGAGGCGTATCACTTTGCCTCTTTTCTCTAAAGTCCCGTCATTCCTCAGTTTTAGGCACTTGTGTCAGACAGTCTAACCTTCAGATCTCCCAATGTAATCACATAGTGCGAAGTTAGTGCGCCCTACAAAGGGTATTGCACCAAGAAAAAAACTTTTTCCAAAAATATGTTTGACAAAAAACTGTCGAAGGTTGTAGAGTTGAGGGCGTCTTCCCTGAATTAGACAACAAGAGTCTATTTTCAGCTCTCATATCTCCATCATCCAAAAAAACTAAGATAATGGTGACAACCAACAAAACACTGACTAACTATATCTACGAGCTGGCAGGCTTGGTTAATGATGAGGAACTTAAATCTGCCCTCATTGAGAGCGTGGCTGCATCCTCAGACGTTATCAACAAGGTAGAGCGCTTTTTTGCCTTGTTGCCCTCTTATAAGTGGTCCAAGGAGGAGCTATCTCAGATCCTCAGTTCCTGGAAAGCAACCCATCTCAAGATGTTGGCCATCTACGGTTTGTCTTGTCGGCTACAACGGCTCGCTATGGCGACAGAAGATACCGCAACTCGTGCCCAGTTAATGCTTGCCAGCTCTCACAACGCCGAAACCAGTTATGAAGATTTGGGATTAGACTTTGGGGGAGAAACCCATGCTCAACTTTTCCATGACCTCGCTCATTATCTGGTGGGGGATTTTCCCTGGTCCCTAGAAAAGTATTGTCTTCCCAGAGCAAGTGAGTTCAGGGGATGGATCTATCAAAACATGGTAGTGGCTGATATCCAAACTGGATTATTCACCAACATGTTCTCGGAAATATACAACCATGCTGAGTATAGTGTTGCCCTTGGCGCTTTTGGGAATCTCATTGACCAACAGTATAATTTGTCCCCTGTTGAACGGGAGAAAGCACTGCAATACGTCCATGTTCATGTTGCTGATGAGACGGAGGTAGACCACTTTTTAGTGGTGGTGAAAGCCCTGAATGCTTACTGTGAGGCGACTCAAACCCCCATTGATTACGAGTTAGCCCAAGCCCAAATCCTGCAGTACTTGCGTGGTATTGGCCAAGTAATGGAAGCCTTGTTAAATCTCATGGAGCCACAAAAGAATGCACGTGAACTCGCTACTGTGGCCTAAAGTTGGTTCCTGGAAACAGTTTGCTGTTGCTCATGAGGCCATCGCTTACATGCCTGTATACATGGCCAAATTGAAGGGGATAGCCTCCCAAATGAAGGCTCAAGGAAAATGGGTAGAAGACCAGGATTTTCCCGTGGATATCCTCTCTCTGCACCCACCTCATCCTAATAAAACACCTCTCATTCTCTTAGGAGGGATGGGACCCCTTGCGGGAGCCATGAGCTTTCAGAAAGCTTGTCAATACTGTGGCAACAGTCGGGAAATTGTTCTTTACCAAGCTTGTGGTATTCCCAGTCGTGTTAAGGTCATGTTAGATCCCAACCGCCTGGTGGAAGGAATCTCTCTCAGGGATCGCTTAGTAAAGTTAGCATCTGATTCCATTATCCAGGCAACGGAATATCTACAAGCCGACAATTCCAATATTCAAGTCATGCTGCTGTGTAATGGGTCTCATTACTTTCTCCCCCAAATTCAGCAAGACTTAGAAAACCGCTATCGGGCAATTGCCCGTCGCCTCAATTTTGTTTCCCTTGTGGATGCAGTGATGGAGGTTTTGCAATGCCAAAGGCGGCAAAAAGTGTTGGTTTTAGGCACTACTGCAACCCTGATGGGGGGAGTCTATACTCAGCCTCTTCAACAGTTAGGGATTGATTTCTCAGTCTTGCCTGATTCTTGCCAATCTAGATTGATGGATATTATCTATTACGGAGTCAAAGCATTTGACAAAGAATATGCCTGTGCCATGGGAGAACAGCTTTTTTCCTTGTTAGAGAATGTTTCCAGGATAGATTTTGCCATCGCAGGCTGCACGGAAATTCCTATTTTTCTGGATTGGTTGCAAGCAAAAATTGCCTGCTCTAACTCTAATTCTTCATGGTTGAACGCCCAGAAATTTCTAGCTCAGGTTGAGGTTTTAGACCCTGTCTGTTTGGCGTTGCATCTCGCCCTCGGCATCCTCGATGGCGAGGGCAAAGGCGCAAAGGGAAGAGAAAGATTTTTCGAGCAAACCTTGCATCTCGCGCAAAGGCGCAAAGGCGCAAAGGGAAGAGAAAGATTTTTCGAGCAAATCTTTACTTGATATGGGAGGAAGTTAATTAATGGTATCAAAGGCGACTAACAATATTGGTGGAGAAATTCTGGAACAATCTATTCCAGAACGATTTCAGACTCAAGTCTTACAACATGGCTCGCGCCCAGCCATTATTTTTCAAGGGCGCTCCCTAACCTACAATGAGTTAAATCGCTGGTCTAATCAAATTGCCAGAGCAATTCTAGATCGCCGTGATACCGTAGCTGAACCCATCGCCCTCCTCTTTGCAACAGAACCAGCAATGATTGCAGCCATGTTGGGGGTACTCAAGGCGGGGAAATTCTACGTTCCCTTAGATATATCGTTGCCAGAGTCTCGCCTTAGCCTGATTCTAAAAGACTCAAAAGCTAAGTTAATTTTAAGCCATCGCCACCATCTCCAGGCTTCAGGGTTTGAGCAGAGCATTTTGAGCCAAGATGTTTTGAGGATTGACACCCTAGATAAAGGAATCTCAGATGAGAACCTAGAGATTCAGTGTCATCCTGATGACCTAGCTTATATCCTTTACACCTCCGGTTCCACCTCCCGCCCCAAGGGTGTCATGCAAAACCATCGGTATGTCCTGAATCTCTATCGCAACTATAGCAACAGCGGAAAGATGAGTGAAGGCGATCTGCGGAAGCAGATCTGGTGTTTCACACCAGATCGCTTTTCCCTGTTGTATTCAGCCGCCTTCGGTGGTGCAGTGCGAGATATTTACTGTGCCTTGTTAAACGGTGCCACCTTATTGCCTCTAGACGTAAAGCAAATCAGTTTGCATAAATTGGCTGGATGGTTGCAAGACAATGAGATTACCGTGACGTTCATGGTTGCCACCCTGTTTCGTCACTTCGCTGCCACCTTGAACGAGGAAGCAGATTTTCCCAAGTTGCGACTGATCCAAATTGGGAGCGAAACCGTTTACCGACAGGATGCAGAACTGTTTCAGCGCCATTTTTCCCCGCAATGCACCTTAATGGTGAATCTGGGGGGTACAGAGATTAGTCCGGTGCGACAATTTCCCATTACGAAAGATACAGTTCTCACTGGTTCCACCGTACCTGCGGGCTATGGGGTTCCGGGAACGGAAGTTTTGCTTTGGGATGAATCAGGACAGGAGGTTCCCCCTGGGGAAGTTGGTGAAATTGTGGTTTGTTCTCGCCAACTTGCTTTGGGGTACTGGCAACAGCCTGGGTTAACTAAACGAGTGTTCGTGGAAAATCAAAAACATAAATGTTTTAAAACAGGTGATTTAGGTAAGTTGTTGCCCGATGGTTGTTTATTGCACCTAGGTCGTAAAGATTTTCAGGTTAAAATCCGAGGTTATCGGGTTGAAACCAGTGAAGTGGAAGCCACTTTGTTGAACCTAGAAGCTGTTGGAGAGGCGGTTGTAGTTGCCCAGACAGAAAAAGGGGGAGCAGTGGGCGATCGCCTCCTCGTCGCTTACCTCACTGCTGTTAATTCCGAAAACAAACTTACAGCTCAAGAATTAAAAGCTGCGTTGGGGGATAAATTACCCAGTTACATGATTCCAGCTTGCTTTATTTGGCTAGAGTCATTGCCCTTAACTGCAACTGGTAAAATTGACCGACTAGCTCTACCTAAACCAGAATCAATTTTATCCAGCTCAGAATTAGAATTAAATGTTATTGCCCCCCGTACTAATATAGAAGAAACCTTAGTCAAAATTTGGTCGGAAGTCCTTAAAATAGAGCCGATTGGCATTGAGAATAATTTCTTTGAATTAGGGGGACACTCCCTTCATGCTAGCCAAGTTTTGGCTCGTATTGCAGAGAAACTAGGCATTGAAATGCCATTGAAGCAGATTTTTGAAGCACCAACAATTAGCCTACTTTCAAAGTATATAGAATCTTTAAACACTAGCACTTCTGAATATCCCTTAGCCCCCACACCCACTGAAAGGGGGGCAGACATTCCCCTATCCCTAACACAACAAGGTCTCTGGTTTCTGGCTCAACTAGAAGAAAATCGTGCTGCTTATAACTTGGTCAGAGCTTTTGTGCTAACTGGGTCGTTGGATAGGAAGAGTTTAGAAAAGGCGATCGCCACTCTCATAGACCGCCACGAAATCCTCCGAACCACCTTTGAGACTCGCGAGGGAATGCCTTTCCAGGTGATTGCCCCCCATATTCCTTTACCCTTATCAGTTGTGGACTTGACCACTGAAGGGAAAGATGTCCTTGAGAAAGTTATTCTCCAAGAACAAAATCGCCCCTTCAATTTAACTCACGGACCCTTGCTGCGATTTACGCTCATTTGCTTAGCACAGGAAAAGCAAATTTTACTACTGACTATGCACCACATCATTAGTGATGACTGGTCAATACAAGTTTTACTCAGAGAACTTTCGTGCTTTTACACAGCTGGCTTAACCCAGACACCGCCATCCTTACCAGCTCTACCCATTCAGTATGTTGATTATGCTCAGTGGCAACGCCACCGGTTCACAGGTAAGTTTAGAGATAGCCAAATTAAATACTGGCAAGAGCAATTAGCAGATGCTACCCCAGTCCTTAACCTCCCCTTGGATCGTCCTCACACAACTGAACCCACCCCCCAACCCCACCCACCCCTACCCCCTCCCAGGAGGGGAACCCGGGAGGGGGGCTACGGGGGGTGGGTTCCATTTCGCTTCAATACTGACCTAACTCAGAAACTCCATATCTTAAGCAAACGCTCTAATACAACTCTATTTATTACACTTTTTGCTGCCTTTTCCGCTTTTCTGTCTCGCTATTGCAATCAAGACGATATTGTGGTAGGGACTCCCATCGCCAACCGAACCCCAGCCATAACAGAGGCTTTGATTGGCTTCTTCGTTAATACCTTAGTCTTGCGCACTCGACCTCAGCTAGAGCATACCTTCCTTGAGTTGCTTTCCCAGGTTCGTCAAGTGGCCTTAGACGCTTATGCCCATGCCGATGTCCCCTTCGACCTTCTCGTAGAGCAACTGAAACCGGAACGGCTGCCAGGAGTTAGTCCTCTATTTCAGGTGATGTTTACGTTGCAAAATGTCCCGAAAGAAACCCTAGAGTTGTCGGGGCTGACTGTCAATCCTAAGCCCTTAGATAAACCTACTGCTGGGGCTACCTTTGATTTAACCTTATCTCTCACCCAAAGCAATACAGAACTGATTGGCGCTTTTGAATACAATGCCAACCTGTTTGATGGGGCAACCATTGAGCGGATGGCAAGAAATTTCCACATTTTTGTCGAAGGGATAGTTCTCAATCCAGAACAAACCATTGCCCAATTGCCGATTTTGAGTGCTGCTGAACGACAGCAATTGTTGGTGGAGTGGAATCAGACTCAAACCGATTATCCTCGTAATGCCTGCGTTCACCAGTTATTTGAAGCTCAAGTCCAAAAGACACCAGATGCAGTAGCAGTGGTTTTGGCAGACCAAACCTTAACCTATCAGGAGTTGAATCACAAGGCTAATCAACTAGCTCGTTACTTGCAAAGCTTGGGGGTTGGTTCAGAGAGTTTGGTGGGGGTTTGTTTAGAGCGCTCCCCTAACCTAATTATCGCCCTGTTAGCAATTCTCAAAGCTGGTGGAGCCTACCTTCCCCTGGAGACAACTTATCCTCCTGAGCGACTGGCTTTTATGGTGGAAAATGCTGGTTTGCAGGTAATCCTAACCGAAACGGGTGTGAGGGAGAATTTGCCAGAGGTGGCTTATTCTATCGATATAGGTTCGGGAATGATAAACCGCAGAGACGCAGAGGACGCAGAGAAAGAGGGGAGAGAGGGGAGAGTTACGGCTAAGTCTTTGGCCTATGTCATGTATACTTCAGGGTCTACAGGACAACCTAAAGGGGTCGGCGTGACCCACCGCAATATTGTGCGGCTGGTGAAGAATACTAACTATGCTCAATTTACCAGCAATGATGTGTTTCTGCAGTTGGCATCGGTTTCTTTTGATGCAGCTACCTGGGAAATCTGGGGCAGTTTGCTCAATGGCTCCCGTCTGGTTCTGTTCCCGGAACCGAAACCCTCCTTGGAAACCTTGGGGCAAGTCATTGGGCAACATCAGGTCACAGCCCTATGCTTGACGGCTGGATTGTTTCACTTAATGGTGGATGAGCGGTTGGAAGATTGGCAATCTCTACGTATTCTGATGGCAGGTGGAGATGTGCTATCTGTGTCCCATGTGCAGAAATGTTGTCAAACTCTGCCTCATTGTCAGTTTATTAATGGCTATGGTCCCACGGAGAACACCACCTTTACCTGTTGCTATCCTGTTCCCACGGGAGCTTCCTTCGGACAATCAATTCCCATTGGTCGTCCCATTGCCAATACCCGAGTCTACATCTTAGATGGGCAACATCAACCTGTTCCCATTGGAGTGACGGGGGAGCTTTATTTGGGGGGTGATGGAGTGGCAAGGGGCTATCTCAATCGTCCTGAACTGAACGCCGAACGTTTTATTGCCAGTCCTTTCCTAGAGGGTGAGATTCTTTACAAGACGGGGGACTTAGTTCGCTATTTACCGGATGGCAATATTGAGTTTCTGGGTAGAATCGACAATCAAGTCAAAATCCGAGGCTTTCGGATTGAGCTTTCAGAA
>JACONB010000044.1 GCA_014323965.1 Prochloron sp. SP5CPC1
GAAACATTCTCGCTAATTATACCGATTTCCTTTCCACCTTACCCTTTTCCCTGTAGACTTCCTTAATATTGGGATTTAGGTTCCAGATAATTAACCAAAACTCGCGCCAAGGCTAAGGGGCGCAAAGGAACACAATTACACTCCTCCTGCGGTATAGCACCGTCTCTTCCCCATCATAAAGGTGTATTTTGCGTCTTTGCGTGACCAAAAACATCCCACAAGGCGCACGTCATCATGAAGAAAAAATTACCCAGTTCTCGGCGCTTAATCAAAAAGCTCATTACTTTAGTGATGCTTAGTTTAAGCATACCTTCACAATCCATTGTCGCTCAAGTTGTTGCCGATGAGACTTTACCTACCAATTCTCATGTTACCAGGAATGGTAACACCTTCACCATTGAACAGGGAACAACAGCAGGAGTCAACCTTTTCCACAGTTTTCGGGAATTCTCTCTGTCAAATGGTATGACCGCCCGTTTCGACAACTCCCTGAGGATTGAAAATATTATCACCCGGGTTACGGGAGGCAAAGTATCCGACATTGACGGAATCCTAAGGGCTAATGGTACCGCAAACCTCTATTTTCTCAATCCCAGTGGCATAATCTTTGGTCCCAATGCCACACTGGATATTGGCGGTTCTTTTTTAGGCAGTACTGCAGACCGAATCATCTTAGAAGAGGGCAGTTTCGACGCCACCGAACCCAATACTCCTCCTTTGCTTACTATTAACGTACCTATTGGTCTGGAATTTGATAACCCAGGAACCATTCACGTACAAGATAACGGACATAAGATTGTTACGGACAATCCAGCATTTTCCATCATTAATCCAAAGAAGAACGATTTGAGGACCAATTCTGGTTTAAGTGTGAAACCAGGGAAAACCCTAGCTTTAATTGGAGGGAATGTTACCTTAGACGGCGCCATTCTCACAGCTCCGTCGGGAAAGGTTGAGTTAGGCAGCGTTGGTTCCGGTTCCGTTCGGCTGAAAAATACCGCCAACGGCTGGACTTTTGACTATCAAGATGGGTCAAATTACCAAGATATTCAGCTCCTGAACAAGGCATTAGTTAATGCAGGTTCGGGAGCCATCACAGTGCAGGGAGCAACTTTAAAAGTAGAGGATGGCTCTCTACTCTTGATTCTCAACGAAGGCGATTTACAATCTGGTGCGATTCAAGTTAATGCGGACAAATCTGTTCAAGTGACTGGCAGCGATGGAAAAATTGGCAGCGGCTTCTATAATCACGCTCTGGGAAATGGAAATGGCGGTGATATTCGTATTTCCTCCCCAGAATTGCAGGTCAGGGATGGGGGATCCATCTCCACAGTAATCAATTCAACAGGTAAAACTGGCGGCAATATCGATTTAAATGTTTCCGGATTAATCCAAATAAAGGGCTTCGACCTCGCTAATCCCGCTTTGACCAGCCGCATTAACGCTTTTTCTTTCATGAAGGGGAAGGCGGGGGATATCGATGTGAAAACGGGGCGGTTGAGAATCTTGGATGGAGCCAGAATGGCATCTACAACCTTGGGGACTGGTTCTGGCGGAACTGTGACAGTTAACGCTGATTCTGTAGAAATAATGGGATTTGAATCCGAAGGTCTTCAGCCAAGCGTTTTGAGTTCTTCAACTGTTGGCGCTGGGAATGCGGGGAGGTTAACCATCCACACCAAACGGCTGATAATTGCAAATGGGGGCAGGGTGGACTCTTCCACTTTCGCTGCGAGCGATGCCGGGAGCCTCACTATCAAGGCTGAAGAGTTTGTAGAAGTGACCGGTACCGTGGGAGGATCTGTGAATCCCAGTCTCATCATCTCAAGTGCCAATATTATTGATCCAGCTTTCCGGATGTTACTAAACATATCAGTACCCTCAGTGCCTTCTGGAAACTCGGGCAACATTTTGATTACTACTCCTATCCTGAAAGTGGGGGATGGTGCTCTCGTCAATGTCAGAAATGACGGCACGGGAAATGCTGGTACTTTGAGAATTAATGCCGATTCTATCTTCCTGGATAGGGAAAGTGGCATCACTGCTGCTACCATTTCCGGTGACGGAGGCAACATTAACCTGGAAGTGACCGACAGCCTGCAACTGAGAAATAACAGCCAAATTGAAGCTGAAGCAGGGGGCACGGGGGATGGCGGCAACATTACTATTAACACCGACACTTTAGTAATCCTGGAGGGTAGCTCTCTTAGCGCCAACGCCTTTGCAGGAGATGGGGGCAATATATCCCTAACTGCCCAAGGGATTTTTACCTCAGGAGATAGTTCCATCACCGCTAGTTCCCAGCTGGGAGTGGATGGCATTGTCAACATTAACAACCCCTCAGTGGACCCCTCTTCGGGATTATTTCAATTACAAGAACAGTTGCTAGATCCAGAGGACCAAGTATTCGCCAGCTGTGCTGCGGCTTTGGGTAGCTCTTTTACCAATATCGGACAGGGTGGCTTAGCAGAAAGCCCCTTAGGATACATCCGCAGCCAGTCACAAGTTTTGGTAGATTTACGGGACTTTACCGAACTTCCTGAAGAATCGTTACCCCAGGGTGAATTTCCCTCTGTCAGCGAATTGGTTAAGCCTCTGCCGACTCCCATAATACGGGCTACAGGCTGGATTATCCATGAGGATGGTACCATAGAGTTGGTAGCGAGTATACCTAATCGTACTAATGTTCCTACTGTAACCTGTCTGCCAAAGTTTCATAGTAAATTTGAAAAATAATGTACATTTAGGAAAAAATTTATGACCCACCCCCCAACCCCCCTCCTGGGAGGGGGGCTACTATATTAGGAAAAAGTTAGAGGCAATAGTTATGCAAAACATCAAAATACCCCCCCTATATTGTCCCTTTCCTGGAGCAATTCATCAGAATGTTGCCACTGCCCAGGAGCAAACCAATAAATGGGTACGTCGCTTCCATCTTCTCCCGGATGAATTAGCCTACCGTCGTTTCCGGGCAGCACAATTTCCCAGAATGTCTGCCCGTACCCGCCCCCATGCTTCACCTGAAATCTTTGCGATTATTACTAATTTTTACACCTGGCTGTTTATCTTAGATGACTATTGCGAAGACTTGGGAATTAACAAGCACCCGGAGCTATTGCCCGCTCTACATAGTCGGTCACTAGCTATTTTGCGGGGGGAAAAGCCTACTCACCGAGATGCTCCCCTAGTACAGGCATTGGCAGATATTAGACGGAGAGTGGAACCCCATGCAAGTTCAGGGTGGATGGACCGTTTTACCAGCAATATGGAGGATTACCTGCAAGCATTGGTCTGGCAAGCTGCTAACCACACCCAGGGTATCACACCAGATTTGGCAACCTATCTCAAAATGCGCTCCTTTCTCAGTGCAGTTTATCCCAGTTTTGACTTCATTGAAATTGAAGTCAGCAAGGACATGGAGCTACCAAACCAAGTCAGAGCCAACAAGACCGTGCAAAAACTGAAGCTGATAGCTAACAATGTTGTTTCCTGGTCCAACGATATTATCGGTCTAGAAAAGGAGATGGAGCTCGGAGACGTTCACAACCTAGTCTTAGTCCTCCAACGGGAACATCAGTTGACCCTGCAAGAGGCAATTAATCGCGCTGCTGAACTTTGCAATGAAGAGGTGCGAAAATTCATGGATTTAGAGTCCCGCCTGCCTTCTTTCGGCCCTGTAACAGACCCGAAACTGCAACACTATGTCTTAGGTCTCCGTTCCTGGATGCGTGGCTGGATCGATTGGGCCCTGGAAACAGAGCGCTACCAGCCCAACCAAAAAACTAATAACCTTCAAATTAATCATGAATTACCTGTATTAGCATAAGAAAAGTTTTAGAGTATTGTCTAACGTACTCATTTTTTGTAGGGTGGGCATTGCCCGCTCTTTTTTTTTGCTATATGAGCCCATAGCGCTGATTTGCGCAGTCAAGAATTCGCCGCTAAGTCCTACGGACTATAGCGGGAAGCTCTGCAGAGAGCTTCTAACTTGACCAGGCTAAGTTCCTCAGAGAACTACGTTATTTAACTCATGAAACCTAAGAATGCGTGCCAGTTCTTAGCTCTTTCGTACAGCTTTAAACAGGTCTAACGAGTTAAGCCAGTGAGTTGTACCTAACAAGGTTAAATAACATTGCGCCTCGACCCAGCTCGAATCGAATTCGAGCTGGAAAGCGAGGCAAGACGCCGAGGCCAACTTTACCCCGTCAGGGAGGTTTCAAATGCCAAACTTCGTGTTCGTTCTTAATCCAGATAAACAGCCACTATCACCAATCCACCCTGCTCAAGCTAGGTTGTTATTAAAAGAGAAAAAAGCGGCAGTTTTTAGGCGTTATCCATTCACTATTATCTTCAAGGAGGAAGTACGTCAGACAGCGGAACCAATTAAAATTAAGTTAGACCCTGGGAGTCAAACTACGGGTATAGCTTTGGTGCAATCTAATCAGGTAATTTTGGGGGCTGAATTAACTCATAGAGGACAAGTTATCAGCAAAAATTTGACTTCTAGGCGACAATTACGACGAGGGCGCAGAAGTCGCCAAACTCGCTATCGTAAGCCTAGATTCTTGAATCGCACCCACCCCCTTCCCCCTCCCAGGAGGGGGACCGAGGGGGTGGGTTGGCTAGCTCCCAGTTTGCAGCATCGGGTTGATACCACTCTAACTTGGGTGAAACGGCTAATTAAATTGGCCCCAATTGAATCAATCGCCATGGAGTTGGTTAGATTCGATTTACAGAAACAAGAAAACCCAGAGATTTCAGGTGCAGAATACCAATATGGAACGCTCTATGGCTGGGAAGTAAGGGAATATCTGTTGACTAAATTTAATCGAACTTGTCAGTATTGCAGCGCAAAAGATACACCTTTAGAGGTAGAGCATATTCAGCCAAAATCTAAGGGAGGTTCTGACAGAGTTTCTAATCTAACTCTTGCTTGTCATGATTGCAATCAGTCCAAAGGTAATCAAGATATTCAAGATTTTCTTAAAGAAGAACCAGACCTGTTAAAGCGTATTTTGAAACAAGCTAAAATGCCCACGCAAAGACGCAAAGTCCGCGAAGGATGGAGAAGAGACGGTGCTATCCCGCAGTCGGGGTGAAATTGTGTCCCTTGGCGCCTTAGCGCCTTGGCGCGAGTCATTGAAAGATGCCGCCGCCGTCAATTCTACCCGATGGGCTTTATTCAACTGCCTAAAGGGGTTGGGATTGCCTGTGGCCACTGGGAGTGGAGGATTAACTAAGTTTAATAGGAAGCGTTTGGTCGTTCCTAAATCTCATTGGCAAGATGCTAGTTGTGTTGGTCAAACTCCCGACTCTTTGGTGTTCAAAACAAACCAGCCTTTATTAATAGCTTGTAAGGGGCATGGAACTAGGCAACGCTGTCGTACAGATAAATTTGGATTCCCAATAGCTCATGCTAACAGGGCTAAATTTTTCCAGGGATTTCAGACCGGGGATATTGTCAAAGCTTTTGTGCCTAGAGGTAAATTTGCCGGAAATTATATTGGACGCATTGCTATTAGACATCGTCCTAGTTTTGTTTTGCAACCATCAAACGGGAGGAAAAAATTTGATGTTCATCCAAAATATTTACAGGCAATTCATAGAGCTGATGGCTATGAATACCAGTTCTCGTAATGATGATTCGCTGCCGCTCAATTTATTAACCAGTTTTTTTTGCGGCAATTCCCCGGACGCTGACCCCCGGCATCGCGGATGGCGGGGGTACAGCCGTCCGCCCCCTTGCCGCCTTTAGGTGGATCTATAATAAAATAAATAGGGGCGATTTGTTCCTAGTGAAATCGAGGCATAAGCCAAAGAATAAACTAGGGTGCTTGGATAAGCAGCCCCGCTGTATCAATCCCGAAAGGGAGCTGATTGCGCAAGCTTTGCGCTCGCGAAGCGGAGCTGTGCTCTCGCTACCGCCCTTGGCGTCCCGCGTAAGCGTCCCATGATAACTAAATCTTAGGTAGCAAAAGCTGCTATGGGGCCATAGCTCGTAGGAGCCGTGTGCGCCGTAGAGAGGGCACGGTTCTGAAGCAGGGCTGGGGCAGAGTAATCTGCTCCTTCTACCGTACCAACTAATAAAAAACAAAGAATAGAATATGGGAATGACCCTCACGGAAAAAATTGTCGCTCGCGCAGCAGGTCGTACACAGGTGGAACCTGGGGAAAATGTTTGGGTGAACGTAGATGTACTCATGACCCACGACGTTTGCGGTCCGGGGACAATAGGGGTATTCAAACGGGAATTTGGCGGTGATGCCAAAGTTTGGGATGCCCATAAAATAGTATTAATACCAGACCATTACATTTTTACCAAGGACCAACGGGCCAACCGCAATGTAGACATCCTCCGGGACTTTGCCACGGAACAAGGAATTGAATACTTTTACGATATTACAGATAGGGCAAATTTTAAAGCTAATCCCGATTATAAAGGAGTCTGTCACCTTGCCCTAGCCCAAGAAGGTCACGTTCGTCCCGGGGAAGTCCTCTTCGGTACAGACTCCCATACCTGTAATGCAGGTGCCTTTGGTCAGTTTGCCACAGGCATCGGCAACACAGATGCCGGTTTTATTATGGGTACAGGAAAACTGTTAATAAAAGTACCCCCAACCATGCGCTTTGTCTTGGATGGAGAAATGCCCAATTACATCCTCGCTAAAGACTTAATCCTCCAAATTATTGGTGACATAACCGTTGCTGGGGCTACCTACCGCACCATGGAATTTGCAGGGGAAGCAGTGTCCAAAATGACCATGGAAGAACGCATGACCCTTTGTAATATGGTAATTGAAGCTGGTGGCAAAAATGGAGTCATCGCTCCCGATGCAACCACCTTTGAGTACGTCTGCTCCCGCACCAACAAGCCTTTCGAGCCAGTTTATAATGACGAAGATGCTCAATTTTATAGCGCCCGCCCCTACGACGTCTCTAAATTAGAACCAGTAGTTGCTCAACCCCATTCTCCCGATAACCGCGCCTTAGCACGGGAATGTAGCAATGTAAAAATAGACCGAGTCTATATCGGTTCCTGTACCGGAGGTAAAACTACCGACTTTCTCAATGCTGCCCGCATTCTGAAAGGTCAGCAGGTGAAAGTTCCTACTTATCTTGTCCCCGCGACCCAAAAAGTTTACCAAGACCTGTTTACCATTAAATACGAAGACCAAACCCTCGCCCAGATTTTCAAAGAGAGCGGTTGTATTGAACCCGCAGCCCCCTCCTGTGCTGCTTGTTTAGGTGGTCCCAAAGACACTTTTGGGCGCATGAACGAACCAGAAATTTGTGTTTCCACCACGAACCGCAATTTTCCCGGACGTATGGGAGATAAGCAGTCCCAGATTTATCTCGCTTCCCCCTATACTGCGGCAGCTTCTGCTCTTACTGGTTATGTAACCGATCCACGAGAATTTCTTTAACTAAAACGGTTTATATTGGACCTCAAAATAGAAACCATTCTCTTGTAAAGTATTCCCAATTTTGTTGACATTCACCAAAGGAATGCCATAATCCACTCTAGCATTAAAATTTTCGCCGATGTTAAAGCGCAAACCCACACCGACAGAGTAAAGAGTGCTTTTATCTCTTTCTATGTTAGAACCTCTACTATTCCAAACCGTACCGAAGTCGAAAAAGGGACTGAGTATAAGGGTACTGTCCCAGTCAGGAATGCTCAGAATCGGAAAGCGAATTTCAGCAGAAGCAAATACCCCATTATCCGCCAACAAAGTATCTTGACGATAACCCCGAACGCTCAGTTGTCCGCCAACGCTAAATTGTTCTAGGGGAACTAAAGCTTTATTTGCTAGTTGTATGTCAGTGCGGACTAATAAAGTTATACCTTCCTGACTCAAAAGACGCAAATATTGACCTTGTCCTCGCCAAGCCAAGAAATCGCTATCGGGAATATCTCCTGAATTGAGGCTAGCACCAAAAGCATCAACCCCTAAACTGAATTCAGAGTGCAGGGTAAATACTTGTTGATTATTCCGCTTAGTGTATTCTTGAAAAAAGCGCAGGGCAGAAATTTTGGTATTCCCATTGCCGTCAGCCCCATTAGGGAAAGGAACTCCTTCTAAAAAGGTTACTTCCGAGTCCTGAACAGAAGCAGTCAAACCGAGGGCAAACTCTTCATTAGGAAATCGCAATATGGGTTGACGGTAGGTAATTTCATAGTTGAGAGTTTTTGACTCAATTTGGAGTAAATCGAAAGGTTCTTCAACAATTTCGCTTTCTGTGTGAGTGTGACCGAAACTGAGAGTACCGTTGCGAGGGTTGATGGGAATAGTATACCTGAGGTTATCGAGAGAGTTGCTGCCTTCGGTATTAATGTAGCCCACTTGCAAGCGATCGCCCACACCTAAAGGGTTATGGAAAGTCAACTCAATTTTGCGGCGGACGCTACCAATACTGGGCGATCGCTGATTATCTGTAGTCAGTTGTACCGCTTTCAGGTCCGCTTCTATTACCTTTATTTCTAAAACACTCATTCCCCGACGTCTTCGGGCTCTTAATTCTACCGATAAATTTTGAATTAAAGGATCTAATTGCAGCAATTGTAAAGCGTCTAGCAGTTTATCTTGATTCAGCGGCGGTGCAATGGCAGTTTCGAGCCGACTGCGGACATAGCTAGGATTGAGTTGTTTCAAACCTTTAATCTGGATCTCCTCCACCGACCCTTCGATAATTTCAATTAAAACTACCTGGGGGCTATCAGCCTCCAGGCTACCATTTTGCAAAGCTTGGGGCGGAATAAAGGCAGAGGAGGTAACGTATCCTTGACGGACATATAATTTAGTTATTGCATCAGCAGCTTGGAGCAGTTCGGCAAAAGAGATAGGCTTTCCTCTATATGGTGCGAGTACTGCTTCTAATTCTTGCAGACTAAAGATTGTACTGCCGACTATGTTAAATTTGGAGACAGTAATTGTGCCCGTAAATTCTTCTCCGGGGAATAGTAGTTTATTTTCGTCAGTTTCTATCTTAGGCAGTATATCTTCCAGCGGCGGTAATCTTTGGGGTTCTAGAACCGGTTTGGGAGTTGGTCTTACCGATAGTGGACTGTTATTTCGTGGCCCACTTGTTTGAGCATGACAAGGTATTGAGAAAGGAATCAGGCTCATAGTGGCAATTAAAATTATTGTCAAATTTGACATTTACCGAAGAGTTGGGGGGGGTAGAATGGAAAGAGGTCTTTTCCTAAGGGATCAGAAAAATGGCATTGAAATTAGCTAAACCGATTTTATTGACAGGAATTGGCATATCTGCCGGATTTGGGCTGTGGGATAGTTTTTGGCATTCCTCTCTC
>JACONB010000045.1 GCA_014323965.1 Prochloron sp. SP5CPC1
CTCGCGCAAAGACGCAAAGGCGCAAAGGGGGAGGAAGAGTTTAATGGGTGCTTTTTTTTGGGGAACTTTCTCCCAATTTTATCATAGCCCCAAAATTAGCACTATTTTAAGAATTTGGTTTTGATAAGAAATACAAATCAATTACGGAATGTAGTATAAAGAATACTTATGGAAGAGGGGTTGACAACGGATAATTTTGGGTATACCTTAGAATAAGGAAAGAGTTTGCCTAAAAAAACTCTTATCCACTCTTTGCGCCTTTGCGCCTTTGCGCGAAACCTTCAAAATAAATATCATGGATCAGATTACTAACAAAACCTTGCTGGCCCTCATGCTGGCCCTGAGAGACTTGGAAACCCCTTTAAATGAATTGGAGAGGCTTGCATTAGCAGAAGCAGCGGACCAACTCTCCCTGGATCCGGATCTCTGGTCTGAAGATATCGAACCCAACTTAATTGCTACTATTGAAGCTAGTGGTGGCCTCAATTCCCTCTTTCAAAAGAGGAAATCTCAACTAGAAGCGGTTTCCGGGAATATTCCCGCCGATTTATTGCCTACTGCAACAGAGTTAGAAGCAGTGTTACCCCAGGAAGAGGCAGTAATGACCAGGGGTTTTGATCCGGTGTTAGAGGAAGGGGAGGAAGATACGGACGAAATCAATAATATGGCTATTAGCATTATGGCCACAAGGGATCCTGCGGCAACTGCTAAGAAACTCAGTGGCTTTGAGCGCCTCAAAAATTTCCTCTCCTCCTAAAAATGAGCCATAAGCAACCCCAAATAATCTATCCCACTCTGGACCTCTTTCTCTACGATTTGAGAAGTGGATTGGGAGGAACAGCGGCAGAAATTGAGCTATGCCGAACCTCTTTTGGGCAAAAATTTCCTGCGGAAATACGGTCGGATTTATTTAAACAAGATAGCACTTTTGATGTAGAATATGCAGAACTGTTAAAACCGGCTAACAGGAGATTTAAAGCTTCCAGGGACTCCTATTCCCTGGAAGGGTATCACTATCCCGTGCGGTTAGGGGATAGTTACGGACTGCTGTTAGACTGTTCCGTAGATAATCTCACGGTACCACAACCGGTGGCAGCTTTTTCGGTGCTCAAAGAAGAAATTGCAGCCCAACTGAATGAACAACATGCTACTTTAGGACAAAGTTGGCTCCTTTCTGCTATTGTACCAGATCCAGAACCACAAAAGTTAGAAAAAATTGCTCAATCTTGCTATAAAGCACTGGTACCAGAAGGAAATTGGACCCAGGATTTAGGGGAAAGACAAGGGCAATTTTTAGGAGGGGCTATTTTTGAGACTCAACGTTATCGTCTTGTTATGAAAGAAGGAACTACTGACGTTGGCAATATTCAAGACATTCAAGATAGCCAACATGTAGTGATTATATTATATCCTAACGAAGCTGCTGCCAGAAAAGCAGCTAGATTTTATGGAAACTGGCTGCGATTATTTTACTATCGTCACAAAATCCTGTGGTGTTACGGACAAAGTAGACTATTAAAGAGTCGTTTGAGCAATTATTTTATTAATATTCAAGCTAGTCTGAAATTGCTCCGCCAAAAAGGTTCCCAAAATCTGGACTTGCAACAATTACAAGGAACTTTGGGGAGGGTACAAGATACCCTAACCCCTTATACCATTGATTTGAGCTTATTGGATTTTCAAAGCCAAACCATTAAAACTAATTTAGGGAATTATCAAAAACGACAGCAACGCATAGTTAAAAAGGCAGGGGAAGGAAGTGATTTAGCCTTTTTAGAGGAATTGAGCGCTGCGGCGACGGATAATTACCAGCTCCAAATTCAACAAGACCGGGAAAAACTAGCTAAGGGTTTGGAGTTATTAGATACCTCCATTAGAACCCTGGGAAGTCGGGTAGAGGTGGAAAAAGCCAAGAACGAGAAAGTCTTTCAAACCCTAGTTTCTTTTTGGGGTTTGACCGTGACTATCTATGGAACTTCTTCTAATTGGTTGGAGCGGTTGTTTGCTTTACAAGGACCAGAGCAGATGTTTTGGTCTGTTGGAATTACGGCGATCGCCATGGTTATAGCTACAGTGGGATATAATTGGAAGCGCCAACGCTTTTAAAACAGCCCGTCACTCTCTCCTTCCTTCCTTAATTAATTTATACCAGCATAAAGTATTAGGATTGTTATTGCGACGCAAGTTTTTAACCCTTCTGAGGCTAATATGTTAAAAAATGTAACAATGCTACTCAAGTGACAACGCCCTGGAAGGTGACTCTGGATTCTTATCCTTGTAATTTACATATAGTATGGTGGGCATTGCCCACCAAGTTTAATTAAACCGCAGAGGCGCAGAGGGCGCAGAGAGAGGGTTCAAGCCATAGCTCTTTTTTTAACTAATTTATGCCAGCCTAAATCCTTAAGATTGTTATTGCGACGCAAGGGACGAGTTACCAACTCCAGAATATCCCGGGCATTGGTAAAACCATGCATTTGAGCAAAAGTAAACTCTACAGACCACTTGGTATTGATACCCCGAGCTTCCAAGGGATTAGCATGAGCCATACCAGTAATTACTAAATCCGGCTTTAATTCATAAATGCGCTGAATTTGGTTATAGTTGTCAGGTTTCTCCACAATGGTAGGCATGGGAACCCCCATTTCCTCACAAGTCTTCCCCAGCAAATCTAACTCCGCCTTTTGATAGCGCTTATCCAGATAAGGAATGCCTATTTCTAGTACAGTCATACCGCAACGGGCCAAAAAGCGAGCCAAGGAAACTTCCAGCAGGTTATCCCCCATAAAGAACACGGACTTCCCTCGAATTAATTGGAGATAGTCTTCCATATTGGCCCAAATTTTCTCTTCCCTTTCTGCCAAACCCTTGGGTTCAATCCCTAACACCGAGCAGATTTTCTCAATCCACAGCCTTGTACCGTCAGGACCAATAGGGAAGGGAGCCCCAATCAGCTTACACTTCCGTCGTCGCATGAGGGTAGTAGCAGTGCGGCTGAGGAAAGGGTTCCCCCCCGCCACATAGTATCCTTCTTCAATAACTGGCAATTCTGTGTACCGTTTAGCCGGGAGCCAACCAGATATCTTCACCCCCTGTTGCTTCAATTCTAGAGTAAGATTAGTGGCTACAGGATCCGGTAAAGAGCCGAACAGCACTAAGGGGGTGTGGTCTACATATTCCGACTCCGACTCGGTCACCTCTTCTTTCTTCCGTCCGAAGTTGAGTAGTTTGGAGATAGGGTTACGCTCTTCTTTCTCCTGCTCTACACCTTTCTTGGGACATTTGTGAACCATGGCTGCTAAGACAGTATCTTCCCCTTGGGTGAAGGCGTAGTCTAAACCGTTAGCCCGAGCTGTGACAATAGGAATACCAATTTCTGCTTCTAACTTGGGCGCCATGCCTTCCAAGTCCATTTTGATGATTTCTGTGGTGCAGGTGCCGATCCAAACAATAACACTGGGGTTGCGATCGCGCTTAATTTGCAAGCACAACCGTTTTAGTTCTTCATAATCATTCAGTTTAGCGGAAATATCTCCCTCTTGCAACTCTGCCATAGCGTAACGGGGTTCGGCAAAAATCATCACCCCCATAGCATTTTGCAGGAAGTAACCGCAGGTTTTGGTACCGATAACCAGAAAGAAGCTATCTTCTATCTTCTGATATAACCAGGATACACAGCTAATGGGGCAAAATGTGTGATAATTCCCAGTTTCGCACTCAAAGTTCAGTGCTGTGGGTTGTTGAGCAACGGTCATTTTCAGTTCTCCTTCTTGTTTATTTGTGGTAGTACCCCGTACCCCCGCGTAGCGCTACACCATCATTAATTCCGGTTCTTCTTCCTCAACCTTGGGTTGTTGAGGGTTGAGATAGAAATCCGAAAGTAAAGAGAACAACTCTCGATCCTGAGCGTCTTGGGGTACCACTCCTTCTGGTAAAGCCAAAAGCTGATCTGCAATATTTAAATAGTAGTCACAGACATAATCCAAACAAGGATTCGTTTCTGCCATTTCAAACAACGTCTTCCCCTTCACCCGAGAGACCCGGATATCCTCAATTAAAGGTAAAATCTCCAAAACTGGCATAGGTACCGCTTCCACGTACTTATCAATTAAGTCGCGCTTGGAAGTGCGGTTACCAATTAAACCAGCAAGACGCAAGGGGTGAGTCCGAGCTTTTTCCCGCACAGACGCAGCAATGCGGTTAGCAGCAAATAAAGCGTCAAAACCGTTGTCAGTAATGATAAGGCAGTAGTCAGAATAGTTCAGTGGTGCAGCAAAACCCCCGCAGACTACGTCCCCGAGAACGTCGAAGAGAATCACGTCATACTCATCGAAAGCGTTCAGTTCTTTCAGCAGTTTAACCGTTTCCCCCACCACATAGCCGCCGCAACCCGCACCTGCTGGAGGACCACCTGCTTCCACACAGTCCACCCCACCATAGCCCTTATAAATCACATCTTCTGGCCAAATGTCTTCGTAGTGAAAGTCTTTTTCTTGCAGGGTGTCGATAATAGTGGGAATAAGGAACCCTGTCAAGGTGAAGGTGCTGTCATGCTTGGGGTCGCAACCAATTTGGAGCACTTTCTTACCCCGCTTCGCCAGGGCTACTGAGATATTACAGCTTGTAGTAGATTTGCCGATGCCGCCTTTTCCGTAAATTGATAGTTTCACTTTGAGTCCTCTTTACTCCATGTACTGCATTATTCACCAACTTTCCCGGAATGGAAAGGGTTTTTTAGATTGAAATAAGATTTAAAACCAATTATTGTAGCTCAAACTTGCTTTATTTATTAGCTAATGGTCTCTTAATCTGCTCCTGAGTCTCTGAGAGGCTTAAATCTCAGTTTACCTCTTTTTTTACTATAATTAAAAACAAAAGACAAATTTTTTTACCTTCCTCCAACCCCCTGTAGGGGCGCAGGGCTGTGCGTCCTTGCCCTATGGGCCTCCCCCTCAGGCTAGTCTGTAAAAAATAATTAAATTTATATATAGGAAAGGACAAGTTGGGAGTTATCATGACTCTGGGGCTGATTTATCTTATACTTGACGCAGTTCTAGAAGGTAACCTATTGGACGACGGATTCGCTTTATAGCTTTTGCCATTTTCAGCTTTGCTACTGCACTCCTAGGAAATTTTTTCTTGACCGGATCGTTGTTCAACCGCATCCTTTCTGTAGCACTATGTACGGTTCTAGGTGCTGACTCTACTATTTGCGCCGCAAACTTGGCCAATCACTCGGGGGGAGTGGTGGCGGCGACTCCTCCTGCAGTTGAGAGGACAGTACCAAATAATGATGCTCCTGATTACCAAATAATGATGCTCCTGATTGGTTAGAACAAGGGTCTGGGGAATCGAACCAGGAGTCAGAAGCTAGCGATTCTAGCACCATGAGGATTGATAAATGGTAGGCGACTGCGGGACAAGATAAGCCGATTGAAGTAAATTGGAATTTTGAGCAATCGGAACCTGAATACGTTCCATTGGTAATTCGTCTGTCGGCTCGTGTATTGTATTCAAAAAAGAAGGACGTAAATTGGAAAGTCAAAGATATTCAAAAGGTTTCCGTTTCTAAGATAGAATCAGGAAAACCAGAACTTTAAAAAGTAAAAGATGTAGATATGGCCTACATTTGCGACATCCATGGGTGCCTGTGGGGAGCAGATATTGGCCAAATACCTCAAGGTAATTATAGTTTAAGCTTTTCTTTTAATGTTCCTGAACAACCAAGCACGGCGAGAGTTGCATTTAGCTTAAACCATGCCAGAATCAAAAATAGAAGTGATTGCAATTCCCAGGAAGGAGAATGCTACAATTTATCTAAGCAGCCAACATTATCCTCGCTGTTTATTGCAGATAATCCAGAACCTACATTAACTGTTGAGGAGCGGGACACTCTAATTGAGAAATATGCTCCCACACTCTATTTTGACAATGGACAAATATGTAACCCAAACGATCAAGAGCAGTACACTGAATAACAAAAAATCTGCTCCTCCTCTTATAACAGGAGATTCCAAGCAAAATTTTCCTATTTTCAATTATTATAAGAATGCCTCTTTTGAAGATATTAAACCTGCAATATATGGGGCTGTAGTAGAGAGAAACTTACCCAAACAAGATAAGGATCGAGGAAGATATAGCTATTAACTACTACTTTCACTATCCAAGAAGTAACTGGAAAGACTACCAGGGGCCAAACAATCACCAGGGGGACTGGGAAGGTATAACAATTTTCTTGGACGACCATAAAAAACCAATAGAAGTTGCTTACTCTCAACACGTTGCTATATTTGGTTTGGGTGGTGGACACACAATCCATTGGAAATACGTGGAGAAGAGGAATAGCCACCCCAGTGTATATGTGGGTCTCGGAGGTCATGCAAGTTATCCTTTTCCTGGTATCACTAGCTGGAGTGAACCACCTTTTGATGACTTAAAATACGAAGATAATCTGGAGCTTCATAAAGGGTATTTTTCAGATGAAGAATCTACACTAACGGGGACTCCAACAAATGAACCAGTATATTACCTTCCTCATGGGGGAACTCTAGATTTAAATCATGACTATAAGTGGCTATTGTATTCTGGAGAGTGGGGAGAAGACGGTAAAGCGCCCCGAGGTCTAATTTTTCAAGATGTAGATGTAGGTCATCCTAGGAATTCAGGTATTGGCGATCGCTGGCTAGATCCTTGGGAGTGGTCTAAAGATTTTGCTACCCTTGATTCAGGTAAATATTCAGGAGGTAAATGGAGAAATAATAACGTTTTAGTAGGTTATAGTGATTCTCCTGAGCCACTGCCTCTCAAGACTAAGGAGCCGTTTATGTTTCTTGAAAGAGGAGGATATGGGAAAAATACCTATGTTGTTGACGACCTGGGCCATCCTAAGTTTTTCTTCCCTTAGTTTGCGCCATAACCATATCCGCAGTGACCATAGGGAGTGTTTTCCCATATCGCAGCTTGAGTGATATTGCCTCCAGCCTCGGACTTGTGACTCAATCCTCTTCGGGCGAGCTTCCGTGGTTCCACCAATTCTCCAAGTTGCTTTAATCTTGGCCTTGATGTGTGCATAATTCTCCGAACTCGGTGTGGATTTAAATACTCCCCTGGAGTTAACTGTGAAGTTCCACCCTAGGAAATTAAAGCCATCCGTAGCTTTTCTCTCCTTAGTCTTAGCTTTATTGATTTTTAGCCCTCTGGTCTTGAAGAATTCGTTTATATCGTCCCTGAGTCTCTGGATATTTGCCTCAGGTTTGACTATCAACACTGCCTCATCCGCGTAACGTATACCCCTTATTAAGGGTCTTGACCGCTGTGTTTTCCATTGGTCTGTCCCTAGGTTTTCAAATCCATTTAGGGCAATATTGGCCAGTAACGGCGAGATAACCCCGCCTTGGGGAGTACCCCGGATACGGTCGGGATATTCTCCACGGATACCAGCTTTCACCGCTAACTTGAGACCCTGTACGGCCTCTTTCGGCTCCCCGGCTGTGGCTTCATAAGCTGGTTCAGCCGCTAATTTCATTAGAGCTTGCCATGCTCTATCAGCCATTGTAGGAATGCCTAAACCCCGCGTTTTGCCGTTAAGCTTGGGGATATTTACCCTTCTCAGTTGTTGGTGTTTCCAGTGGTACCAGTGCCTATTCAGTCTCTGACACAACACTAGTCGCTCCCTTGTCGAAAGCGAGGTTTTGCCATCAACTCCGGGGGTCTTACGCCCTTGATTTAGCTGTGTTACTTGTTTGACGGCCAGAGCTTGGGCTGCACGACTCTGTAGTAAAAGCCGTTGTAAGCGTTTGACTTTGGATTTTTGATTGTTCTTTTGCGCTTTGAAGATGCACCGCTGTAACCGAAAGACCTGGTTGTGAAATTGCTTCCATGGTAAGTCTTTCCAGACATCGTCAGCCTTCGTTCCTATTTCCTTTCCCCGCAGGAATACTGCGAGGTGAAGTTCTAAGTCTCTCAAGCTGCGGTATTCGATTGGGGCTATTTTAGTGACTTTCACAGTTTTAGCTCCTATTATCGCTCTTCTAATTACGTTGGTTTTCTTCTCTGTAGAAACCATCGGGCAGTTACGCCCTTCTTACCCTCGCTCTTCCGCTAGGCCGTTAATCATGGGACCCCACCACTTGACATGTTGAGCTTGGAATCCCCTGTTTCAGCGGAAGTCGAGCGAGTTTTTACTCGTTCCGATTGAACTATTGTTACGAACCCTTGGGATTCATCTGTTGACCCATCACCAGCTCAGGAATGTAAGTGGCCATTATTACCCTTACGAGCCTTTTTCGGTGTCTTTTCTGTCGTTTATAACGGCCTTCCGACAGTGTCTCGAGTTAGGTCTTTTTTCAGATGATTCACGTTAAGTTATCTCGGTGTTCTCCCTGTTAGCGGAAGTATCTCTGCTTAACCGTTTGGCCGCACTTTACCGCCCTGTTGCCAGCTTCAGCCTGGTGATTAACTTCACTCTGGCCAGATAAGGATTCACGTGATTCCTTCACGGGAGAGACTTGGTTACACGATTGCACGCCGTGCCCTCACCCTCATAGTTCACTCAGTTGTCTAGGTTCGGTTTTCTTTACCTTAGGGTTCCGGAATTCCACATAAGTCCTCCTAATTTCCCTCGTGTTTCCCTAGCGGGTCTCACGTTCAGGCAAGAATCAGTTATCTGTTTTCAGCTCCTTTCGGTGACTTTGATTTTCAGTTCCGATGTCCCGTAAACCTAGCCCTAGCTTCGTTTCGGCTTACGCCGCGACTTTACTTGCTAGGAACGAGCCGCACATAATGGCTCGGTTTGGTCATTAGTTATGAGCGAGGATGGACAGACTATTTTCAGTGGTGGTAGTATCTGGGACAACACCATCAAAGTCTGGGATTTAGCCACAGGTCAACTCAAATCTACCCTCACAGGTCATAATGGCTCGGAGTCAGTAGCCATCAGCCCAGATGGACAGACTATCGTCAGTGGTAGCGCTCCCAGTACCATCAAAGTTGGGGATTTAGCCACCAGTCAACTCAAATCTATCCTCACAGGTCATAATGACTCTGTTAGCTCAGTAGCTATAAGTCCCGATGGACAGACTATTGTCAGTGGTAGCGCTCCCAGCACTATAAAAGTTTGGGATTTAGTCACAGGTCAACTTAAAGATACCCTCCCAAGTAATAATTACTCGATTACCTCAGTAGCCATAAGCTCCGATGGACGAACTATTTTGACATTCCCCCGGTTCCGCTACGCTAAAACCGGGGGATTCTTGGTTCAACGACCGGATTTAACTACGCAGGATTGCTCCAACGTAGCCTTGAACCCT
>JACONB010000046.1 GCA_014323965.1 Prochloron sp. SP5CPC1
GGAAATACGGCGCGAGTCATTGTTCACAAATCGGGAGATTCCCAATACACCCTTGGTCTGAAGACTACATCAACTTCACCTGAGCGTTATACTTTCTACGCTGGGGTTGGTTCTCTGTTTAAGCAGTCCCAACTTCAACTCCCTTACAAAAATTCAAGCAGACCTAACGATGAGCAGTGGGCCCATCTGGCAGCTGTCTACAACCAGTCTTACGCAGTCAAGTTTGACGGTACAGATGACTACCTCAGTTGCAACCACAATCCCGCTTTAGATATCAGTCAGGATCTGACCATTGAGGCATTTCTCAAACTGGAGGATCTCAGTCAGCCACGGGGGATTATCACCAAGGGTAAGCTAGAGGATGGCACTGATCAACAGGTTCCCTACTCCCTTTACGTCAACACTGATGGCAAGCTTGTGTTTGCCTTTGAGGACAAAGAGGGAGAACTTCACTCTTATGAATCTACTACTGCGCTACAGGCGAGGACTTTCTACCGAATCGCAGTAACGCGCAAGCATGAACTCGAAACTGAGGATAAAGGGACTCCGCAAGCTCCCAATGTTGTCGTCAAGCAATGGACTGACATTCGCTTCTATATTGGTACTCTCTCAACAGATAAAACCCATTACTCGATTAATGAGGCTGGTTATCACAAATACACTGGTTCAGACCCAGGTAGCAGTAATCAAGCTCTGGAAATTGGTCGAACCCAAAAAGCGGATGAAGAATATTGGTTCAAGGGAGAGATGAGCGAAGTTCGCATTTGGAATCAGGCTCTTGCCAAGGAAAATCTAGGAATCACTATCAAAGGTGAGGAAAAAGGACTCATCTCCTGGTGGCGCTTTGAAGAGAATAAAGGGCAAACCGCCTACGACTCTAAGAGTCAAAATCATGCCGCCCTCATTGGCGCAACCTGGCTCAAAAACCCTGACCTCATTGGTTCAACCTTTGTGCTTTACTACAATGGAGAACCTGTGGCAACTGAGGACATGACGACAAAACCAAATTGGGGCGAAAACCAATTTACCCTGGGAGCCTGTAAGCATAACAATAGTAGCCTTACTGACTACTTCAAGGGCACAATGGAAGAAATCCGAGTCTGGAAGGTTCCTCGTACCCAAGAACAAATTCTGGACAACTTGTTCACCAGGCTCAAAGGGGAGAAGGAAGACCTAATTGCCAACTACACCTTTGATATTGAAAACCCACCGGAGGTTGAAGACTATTCCCTCTTCGGGAATCATCTAACTTTAGGAAGTGGCAACAGTAAGCCTAACTCTATCATTTCTAAAGCCCCGATCAGCGATGACATTGCCCAAGTTCGTTCAGCCCTAGCCGAGGTGACAAACCAGTTTCAAGACACCATTCAAAGCCGACCAGCTATCCAGGAGTACAGCGATATGCAGTACGACAGTGAAGCTAACCTGATGGGGATTCAAAAGCGCTGCTATGCCTACATCAAAAATGGCGAGTGGCATTTACTTGCAGGCTATAAGGTGGGCAATCTGGTCACGGAATGGGTCGCACAGGTACAAGCAGATCCCCAAATCATTGGTTATATAGAGGGAGCGCCACCGGTACCTAGTGAAAATTTAACCAGCACTAGTCTAGTGTTGGGGGAAGCCGAAGACTACGGAGGGGCTAGTTCCGTTGAGTTGATCGAACCTGAGACAGTTAACTATATTTACTCCTCCTCTTCTGAAAGTGGATTCGATACCTCGATGAGCATGAAAGCTGTGGCAGGTATAGCTTCTGATTCAGAGGCAGGCTTTGGTTTGATAACCTCTGTGGAGAAAACTAATGTTACCGTTGGATTTGCCGGCAACATGGATTCTTCTACAAGCCAGTTGCAGGAATCCAGTGTCAGTTACGGGCGCGCTAACACAAAAATCACTCGTCAGGAACTGAGGGGCGCTTGGGAAAACAAAGACAATACTGCTGCAAGCTATATCAATCCTGCGGTGGGGCGTCGGTTTATCCCCAAGAACGTTGGGCTGGCCCTGGTGCAATCGGACACGATGGATGTTTTTGCCCTACGGCTCAAACACAACAATGCTTTGGTTTCCTACCGGATGCTTCCTAACCCCGATATTCCCAAAGACTGGAACCTCATTGTTTTTCCTCTTAACCCAACCTATACCAAGCAGGGTACCTTGGATGGTAAAGTCGGTGTTAAGGAAGATGGCAGCGTGCAGTGTGACCCAGATTATCCGAATGCAGCGAACTATGGTGAGTGGAGTTACTTTAAGCCCAAAGAAGCTTATGCGCTCAAAAAACAGATTGAACGGGAACAGCAGGAACTAGAAACCTATTATCAACAGTACGCTACTGAGCAAGGAACTGGTGCTGGAACCGGTGCTGGTATTGGAGCTGGTGTTGGTGCTGCGGTGGGTGCTGCTGTAGCTGGTCCAATTGGATTGGTGATTGGTGCTGCTGCCGGTGGTGCCATTGGTGTTGCTGCTGGGGGTGCTGCCACAACCAGCACAGATATTCTCAAAGATATCGCCAAGCGCAATCTGGTTAATACCTACGTATGGACAGCCAAAGGCGGTTTCTTTTCTGAATCTACTGAAGTGATGGAATCCACCAGTGAAAGCAGCACTGGTTCCTATTCCTTCCAGGGATTGGGAGGAATAACCTTTGAGTTGAATACTGCCGTTGCTAAAGTGGCGATTGGTATGGAAATAGATGCCCTGTTCGGCGGACATACAGAGACAATTAAGACTAAGGACAAAGAGACGGAAAAGTCTTTTACCCTTGAGTTAGAGGTTAACCCAGACGGTGACCTGCAACTGTATGTCAACACGGATGCTGAAAAAGCTAAATATACTAAACGCAATGAAGGGGGTGGTGCCTATGATGCTCAGGGTAATCCGATTCTGCGTCCGGGTAAAGTGGATGCCTATCGTTTTATGACTTTCTATCTCGAACCCAAACCTGACAACTTTGATGACTTTTTCGGGAAGGTGGTAGATCCCATCTGGCTCGAGCAAAGTGGCGATAGCTATGCAGTTGCCTTGCGTCAGGCAAAAGAGAAGGCACAAGAGAGCCAGAAGAAGCCAGAATGCTGGCGCATCATGCATCGAGTCACCTTCGTCAGCCGAATTTTACCAGAGGTGGATGCTTCCAATGCACCGCCAGTGGAAAGTGCTATCAAGGCAGCCTATGTTGAGAGTAATTGGGAGTTGATTCAAAAGCTCAAACCCTTTGTTGAGAATCAGACCAGCAATTATGTAACTTTCGCGGACGCTGTGCGTGATACGTTACAGACCTATCTGCCGGAACTACTGCCCTACACTACAGAGATCATCAAGTACGCAGCATTGTACTTTGGGGTTGAGGAAGAAGTGTAGTTAGTAAGCTTACCCCGGTCATTAGATCCGGGGCTTTCGCACTAACCCTGTATACTGTATTGTCGAGAACAAGACAGAGGATTGCGCGTAACAGGCAGGCTTACAGACTGCCCCACAGTTTTGATCATTCTCGCGCCATTGAGATCAGCATCCCCAAGCCATCCACAATGACCACACTTGAAAGTTTTACCATGGCGATAGGATTTTCCGGGTGTGGGGTGGATATGCAGGCATTGATGACAGGTTTGGCTGGTGTATCTTGGGGAAATTGGAACCACTTCCACCCCTTCTTTTATTGCCTTATATTCTAGGAATTGTCGGAGTTGATAAAATGCCCAAGAATTAGACCGTCTACGTTCAGTCTTCGTTCTAGGCTGTTGGTTCGTTCTTTCCCTGATCCCCGTCAAGTCCTCAATGGCAACAATGGACTCTGTTTCAATGGCGCGAGAAATAATCTCTTTACTGATATTGTGGTTGACCCAAGTTTGTCACGCAAAGACGCAAAGACAGCGAAGGAATTAAGGGAGACGGTGCTATCCCGCAGTTGGGGTGTAATTGGAAGGAGACGGTGCTATACCGCAGTCGAGCCCTGACACGGGAAAACCGATCTCTAACTGAGTTGATATTTTCACCACTCCAACTTTGACCAAGAGAAGTTACCGCAATGTCTGTGCGACCAAGGTCTACGCCAATAATATCTTCTGAGTGTTGAGGTTGGGGAGCTTCATCTTTAACTTGAATATGGATGTACAGTTGACCATCTCTATGCTTTGAAAGGGTTGCTGATGTGGGAGTTTTACCGACTAATTTCCCTATTTGATAGTTTCCTAAAATCAAAGACATCCGCTTTCTACCTTCAACGGTTGAAAGGCTCACTGTTTGGTCTTTCTGGCGATAAGAGAATATCCTCGCATCATAATCTGCTGATGTTGGCTTAAAGGCTTTTACCGGTCGTTTTTTAAGGGCTGCTGTTTTGCGATTAGATGCCACTCTCGTGCAAGCTCTCACAGCCAGATTAGCGGATAATCCAAACTGTTCTCTAACGTTCTTGTAGACCTCAGCCTGGATTCGGTTCTTGTTCTTAATTTGAGGATTGACGGTGGCATTGATATAGTTGCAAGCATCGGAAAACGCCCTCAGAGTCATTTCCAGCTTTTGTGCCTGTTCTGAGGTCGGCTTGATTTTGCAAACTATAGTTAATACCTGTTCCATTCCTCAATTATATCACCTAGGTGCAGTATTGTGTTAGGCGGTTAAAACCGCCCCCCGGCATTGATTAATGGCGGGGGTTCCTCCCCGGTTTAAAAACACGGGGCATCCCCGCTACCGTCCTTTTTTGGTGACGTTCTCCCCCGGTAAATCAGAGATTATACCGGGGGCTTCTCAAGATTACTCTTTGAGCTTTGCGCTTCACAGGCTGTCTAACGACTAAGTCTCCACGCACAGAAACGATGAGTTCCACCGTCATTGTGTAGCAAAAATTTGTCCTCGCCATACCTAAATTAGTTAAAGATTTTACATACAATCTTGCTACGTTATTTTCAACGTATTTCCTTATAAAACCCCATATCTTCAGTTGTCTAGGTACAAGGTCAGGGTAAGCGCAAAAAAAAAGGAACGAAATAAGCATCTAGGGAGAAGCGGAAGCAAGAACAGGTCGGAGATAGTCAGGACTCATAGAAGCGAGTCTCCTCTTCTGATGAATCCACCCCCTTCGCCCCCTCCCGGGAGGGGGTTGGGGGGTGGGTTTCCTGATTCAAAACGCCAATGGCAAGTCGTCGAAGCAAAGAGAAATTCTCAGGCCCATAACCAAGTCGAATCCGAGAACGGTCTTCAGAAAAAGTCACATCTCCAACCCAATGAAGTTGATTCTCAATACTCCAGTGCAAACAGCAAGACCAATGCGCTGTGCATCACAGGGAAGGGAAGTCAAGAAAAACTGAGTTTCTTCAGTAACCTTGTGCCAAAGACTGCGGCGGCGATAAACCATAACAATCGATTGTAGTCCTGTTAACGGTTGTTGCTGGTATAAACCTCTATGAACATATCCTTTTTTGCTGGGTTCAACTAGAAGTTTAATATGATAGCCTTTAATTTCTAAATCACATACTACAGGGTTTACTAACCGTTCCCAAAATAGGCGCTCATCACACCATCTTTCTGGCACAACCAACTTATTATTTTGTGAATAACCACTCTTCTTAGTGCCAATATTTCTATATTGTAGGTTGGGTAGAAGGTCGTGAAACAGAAGGTCGCCCTGCTAATGTTGGGTTTCGTCTCTCAACCCAACCTACCATAATACACCATTTTAACTGAAGCAAGACCAAATATTAAAGGTTGATAACTTCCTTTGCGTCTTTGTGTCTTTCCGCGCCAAATTTCTTTCTAAGAGACACTTTAATGTCAGTTTGAGAAGGCAGAACTGATTGCAGCATTGGGGTACTAATAACAGAATTTTCAGCCAAAGTTAACAAAGGATTGGCGAAAATCCCCAGGAGGCAAGTTGCCACTAATGACAGCACTAAACTCACTTTTAAAGGAGGCATTCCCGATAAATCCCAATTAATTGGAGGATAATTCTTAACGCTTGAAGACATTTCGTGGGGTTCTTTAACTACCATCATCTTCACAACCCGGATATAATAGTAGATGGAAATTACGCTGGTAATGAGACCCAACAACACCAAACCGTAAAGTCCCGCTTGCCAACCAGCCCAGAAGATATATATCTTGCTGAAGAATCCAGCCAGAGGTGGAATACCACCCAAGGAAAGGAGACAGATACTTAAACCGAGGGTGAGGAGGGGGTCTTTATGATACAGACCAGCATATTCGCTAATCTGGTCAGTACCAGTTCGCAGGGAGAAGAGAATGACACAGGTGAAAGCACCTAAGTTCATGAACAAATAAACCAGAAGATAGAAAATAATGCTGGTATATCCCGCATCCGTTCCGGCAATTAAACCAATCATCATAAAGCCAGCTTGACCGATGGAGGAATAAGCTAACATCCGTTTCATACTGGTTTGTGCTAGGGCAACAACGTTACCTAAGACCATGCTGAGAATGGCCAGAACGGCAAAAATGAGGTGCCACTCTGGGGTGAGTCCGGCAAAAGCAGTGAGCAACAGGCGCATTGCTAAGGCGAAACCAGCGGCTTTAGAACCCACGGAGAGAAAAGCTACTACTGGGGTAGGAGAACCTTCATAAACATCTGGAGTCCATTGGTGGAAAGGAACGGCGGAAATTTTGAAACCAATACCGGCGATGACAAAGATTAAGGCAACCGCCAAGGCTAAAGATTGACCCTCATCCCCTGAACTAATGGCAGCAGCAATGGCATTCAAATTGGTTGAACCTCCTGACAAACCATACAAGAGGGAAACTCCATAGAGAAAAATGGCTGAACTGGCGGCTCCAATCAATAAGTATTTTAATGCTGCTTCATTGGAGCGAGAATCCCGCTTCATGTAACCTGTCATTAGATAGGAGGAGATACTCAACATCTCCAAGGAGATGAAAATCATCACCAACTCCTGAGCACCGCACAGGAACATGGCTCCCACTGTGGCTGTCATCATGATGGCGATAAACTCCGTCAAAGAGGAGCCGGTTTCCAACCCATAGCGCACGGACATGAGAATGGTCAGGGCGGTGGATAATGCGATAATGGCGCGAAAGAGAATACTTAAATGGTCTCCATTAAAGCTGCCGAGAAAACCAATGGGATTGGCAGCGTCCCAGCAACCATAAAGGGCGACAAGGGAGGCTAATAGCCCCGCGATGGTAAATTTTGGTAAAAGCAGAGCTAATTTACGCCCTCCAATCAAATCGGCGACTAAAATTACTATCAGGGTAGCCAGCACAATCCCTTCTGGCAAAATGGTCCCAACATTGAGGCTCGTTGCTACATTACTAGAAAAATCCATAAGGTTCAGGTAAATTGAACTCCCACTTGAGGAATTTACAACAAGCCTAGGATAGCACGAGGGCTTAAATTCGCCTGACAGTCTGACAAAAATGAGCAAGTAGTATCTATGATCTGAAAACGTGGCTCCTAATTATACTTCTGCGTATCGATAGCAGTGACCAGCGAATTCATTGCCCAAAATATAATTATTTTTCCTGCTCTATGAGACGAACTATTCCTATGTTAACCCTAGTTATCGTCGAATCCCCTACTAAAGCACGCACAATTCGTAAATATCTCTCTGACGGTTATCTGGTAGAGGCTTCTATGGGTCACGTCCGGGACCTTCCTTCGTCTGCTGACGAAATTCCCATCCAGTTCAAAGAAAAGGAGTGGGCAAGGCTAGGAGTGAATGTAGAGGATAATTTTCAACCCCTATACGTGGTTCCTAAAAGCAAGAAGAAGGTTGTTGAAGAACTGAAAAAAGCGGTCAAAAAAGCGGAGCGAGTCATTCTGGCTACAGACGAAGACAGGGAAGGGGAAAGCATTAGCTGGCATTTACTTCAGGTACTCAAACCCAAGGTGCCCATCGCCCGTATGGTGTTTCACGAAATTACTCAGGAAGCTATTCTGGCGGCTCTCAATCATTGTCGGGATCTAGATTATAATCTGGTTCGCGCTCAAGAAACGAGACGGATTTTAGACCGACTGGTGGGTTATACCGTCTCTCCCCTATTGTGGAAAAAAATTGCCAGGGGGCTGTCGGCGGGACGGGTACAGTCAGTGGCTGTGCGCCTCTTGGTCATACGGGAAAGGTCTCGACGTGCTCATAAAAACGGCTCCTACTGGGACTTGAAAGCTATATTGCAGTCGGAACAAGCTTCTGGAACATTTGAAGCCAAGTTAGTGGCTGTAGGCGGGAAAAAAATTGCCACTGGAGGCGACTTTGACCCCAAGACGGGGAAAATTGCTGCTGGGAAGGATGTTCTCCTTCTGGAAGAAAAGGAGGCTATAGCATTAAAGGAACACCTCCAAGATAAAATCTGGACCGTCAGCCAAGTTGAGGAACGACCCACCACTCGTAAACCGGCCCCACCTTTTACTACTTCCACCCTGCAACAAGAAGCCAACCGCAAACTGGGTATGGGAGGGCGACAGACCATGAAAGTTGCCCAAAGTCTCTACGAGGAGGGATATATTACCTATATGCGGACTGATTCTGTTCATCTGTCAGCCCAGGCGCTCGCCGCCGCCAGATCTTGCGTCGAGCAAATGTACGGTCCAGAATATCTCAGTGCTAAACCCCGCCAATATACCACCAAAAGCAAAGGTGCTCAGGAGGCACATGAAGCAATTCGCCCCGCTGGCAGTAGTTTTCGCTATCCTAGGGAGACTGGTTTATCAGGGAAAGAATTTCAGCTATATGACTTGATTTGGAAGCGCACTGTTGCCAGCCAAATGGCATTGGCGCGATTAACCCAAATTACTGTCAAAATTAAAGTGGATCCTCCCGTAACCCCCCTTACAGAAGGGGCGCTGGATGCAGAATTCAGCGCTCACGGGAAGCGGATTGATTTTCCTGGGTTTTTCCGCGCCTATGTGGAAGGATCTGATGATCCGAAAGGGGCACTTTTAGATCAGGAAGTGATTCTTCCCCCTTTAAAAGTAGGAGATACTCCCAAATGCATGGAATTAGATGCTCGTTCTCACGAAACCCAACCTCCTGCTCGTTATACAGAGGCAACCCTGGTGAAAACTCTGGAAAAAGAAGGCATCGGCAGACCCAGTACCTATGCTAGTATCATAGGTACCATTGTGGACCGAGGTTATGTTCAGAATCGCAATAAAGCTTTGATTCCCACTTTCACTGCTTTTGCGGTCACCAGCTTGCTGGAGAAGCATTTTGCCCACTTGGTGGATCCCCGCTTTACTTCCCAAATGGAGCAAACTCTAGATGAAATCGCCCACGGTAGCACCGAGTGGTCTAAGGCGATCGAGTTGGACAATGTCCAGGACCATATTAAAATCAAAATTGGTAAATTCGGTTCTTATATCGAAGCTACTCAGGGTGAGGAAGTTTTCAAAGCTTCTATTCCCCCAGACTTGACCCTGGCAGATTTGCAGCCAGAACAGGTAGAGCAACTCCTGGAGCAAAACAGAGAAGAGAACGAATTAGGGGTACATCCAGAAACAGGAGAGACCATTTATCTTAAAATAGGTACTTATGGACCTTATTTGCAGTTGGGTGAAGCAACAAAGGAGAAGAAAAAACCGAAGCGAGTTTCTTTACCTAAAGGGCTGAAGACTGAAGACCTGACCCTCGCAATAGCAGTTAGTTTACTCTCTCTACCTCGCCTCCTCGGAACTCATCCAGAAACATCCGCCTCAGTTAAAGCAGCGTTGGGTCCATTCGGTCCCTATGTGGTTCACGACCAAGGTAAGGAAGGAAAAGATTATCGCTCGGTACCCCGTGAAGATGATGTCTTGACTATTTCTCTAGAACGAGCATTGGAGTTATTGGCGAACCCCAGACCTGATGTGGTCAGAGAACTAGGACGTCACCCAGAGGATAAGAAACCAGTCAGTATTAACAAAAATCGTTTTGGTTTTTATGTCAAGCACGGCAGAGTCAGGACTGCCCTTCCTAAGGGAGAAACAGCAGAAAGCTTGAGTTTGGAAACAGCTCTTACCTTGCTGCGGACAAAAGCATCTAGTAAGTCAAGTACTAAAAAGTCTAAAACTAAAAAGAAGACAACATCGAAGAAAAAGTCTGGCAGTAGGAGTACTTAGAGTATTAGGACGATAATTGCGACTGAAGAAAACTATAACCATGGTCAAATCGTGGAATCATCCGGCAGTTGAATTGGTTAAGTTCATTAACGATATCAGGAGAGTCAAAATCTTTGGAGTTTCGATTCAGAAAACATGCCTGCTGTGGCTGATAACGTCGCAGATGCTCAAGAACCGATGCATAAACAAGGGCATCTTGTGGTGTTAGGTCATAAGTGGTTTGACCAGATGCTGCCTGGCTCAGAATCTCAGCGGTGAGCGCAACAATTTCTCCAGTCTTGATAAGACGCTCTCGACATTGTTCAAAGCGATGTTGTTCCTCCTCATTGCTTTGTATCATCAAGCTAACAGTATCTTGGATACTCTTGATACGACTTGCATAAGAAGCTGTACGTGAAAGTTGTTGTAATTCATTATTTAGCAACTTTTGTAACTCCCGGCGTCTCCTTGCTTGACGACCTAGTTTCTCATGAGGTTGAGGAAGACTATAGGCTGGAATAATGAGTTTTGCTTGCCCTGCTTGACAAAGTTGCAGAATCTGTTCACAGCTTGCACACTGCTCTTGCTCGAAGGTTAGCTCCAAAACAAAATTTGTTTCAACATAAATATTCACGTCGTTACCTTGACTTGTGATAATGCAGCATACAATCCTGATTGTAGCAACCATTGTTGAGAACTGTCCAAATTTTTAGGTGATTTCTCAGAGTAAATAATCTCTCCCAGCCAAGATAAAATAATTATTTCAAGATTTCTATATAAGCATTATTACCATTCCATAGAAAAAAATCATTAGGAAAAACCATTAAAAGAATAGGTCGTCTTTGGGAAAGTGCCATGTGCCAGAATATTCCGTCGGAATTGTGCCGCCCACTCTGGAGATACGTTGGTTTTTTGCTTAACTTCAACTGCAAGGATCAGTTCACCATAGCGGTTGTTAACGGATAAATCCCAGCCAGAATCAAATCTAATAGCCATAATAGACTCACAAGAAAACTACTCCATTTTACTGCCAGATATCTAGAGCGCGCCAAGCAAACTGGGGTAAAGCCAGCATTCGCCGCCAACGCCAGGGTTCTTGATAGAGTCGATAAAGCCATTCTAGATGGCTCTGGATCAGCCATTGTGGCGCTCTGGATTTAACTCCCGCCCAGATGTCAAAACTACCGCCGATACCAATCCAAGTTGCTCCCGGTGCTAAGTAGCGGTGTTCCGTAATCCAAAATTCTTGTTTAGGGACTCCCAAGCCTACTAATATCAATCTGGGTTGTTTAGCTTTGATAATATTACACCATTCTCGTTCTTCTTCTGGTGAAAGATAGCCGTGGTTGTGAATAATGGATAAACTAGGTCTTTTTTCTTGCCAAAACCGAACTGCTCCAGCGTTAACTTCAGGTTTACCCCCATAAAAACAAATGGGGTATGAGTTTTCTTTCCCTGCAATTTGTTCGAGTATTGATGTTGCTAAGTCAATTCCCGGGCAACGTTTTTGTCTTTGACCCCTCAGCCACAAATATAATATTACTCCAGAACCATCGGGAATTACCAGCTCCGCAGTTTTAATTATATGGGCTAATTCTAGATTTTTTTCCGACAGCATTGCCATTTCAGAATTGAGGGTTACCACATGAGTCCCTAACTTTCGCTCTAAACGTAACCCCAACCAACTAGTATAGTCATCTAAGAGATGTACCGGGAGGTTAAAAACGGAAAATTCTCGGGATTGTACTCGGCACAAATTACAATGAATATTTTCTTTCATGTGCTTAAATAGTCTGGGAAATAGTTTTTCCTAGGTTAATCAAAGTTTGCTTAAAATGTTCCGCGCGAGATTGTACTCCGTACAAATTACAGCGAAAATTATTCCCATTACTTTCCCGATAAATTCGCTCCCCCATCGAGCTACCCAGATTCCCTGTATTATTTTGAGAAAGTCAAGGTGGTCTATCGAGGAGTCTTTTACTTTCCAAGATGAGCCAAAACCCCCCACTCCTAGGAGTTACAGTAGTTCTACTTTCTCTATGTTGTTAATCTGAATGAGGATAATTCCACCCACGGTTACTGCTAAGGTTTCAGACATTGCTCTTTGGGGCTGCCGAAAATTGCTGATTGTATTGTTGTAGATAATCTAAAGCGGATGATGTGGTAACTTGGTCAAAATGAAGGTAAAAACGGCTGACGCTCAAGAAAGGAGAGGGGGTTTCTAAGATAAAAAGGCGATTGCAGGACTGGTTCAGTTCTGGGAGTAATGATCGGGGGGCAACTGGGGAGGCGATCCATACTTGGGCTGTTTGATGATTAGCCTTTATTGCCTCAGCAGCAGCCAGAATGGTCATTCCTGTGGCAATTCCGTCATCTATGATAATAGCTGGATCCCCTTCAGCATTGACTTGGGGTCGGTAGCTAGCAAATTGGGATTCTTGGGTTAGGGCTTTTTCTAGAGCGAGAGACCGGGATTCATTGAGGAGGTCGCAACTGATTCTTTTTAAGAGTTTGGGGCTGCTCCAAAGAACGTTTCCATCGGTTGTTACTGCTCCAATTGCTAATTCGCGATTCGAGAAAGTGGTAATTTTTTTCGCTACTATTATGTCTAGGGGACATTTTAGCTTCCGGGCTACGGGTATGGCGACGGGAATGGCTCCCCGGGGCAGAGCATAGACAATGGGGGATATTGCCCGGTTTGACCCCTGGCTAATTTCCTGACTGACTAATTGGGCTAGTTGTTCCCCCGCACTGAAGCGATCTGTAAATAAGATAGTTTGAGACAAGGCTCTTTCTTTCTTGACATTGTTATATTTTTATATTACAATTTGGATTAACAAAAGAAGTATTTAATTCAATAAAACATTACCACGACTTACTTGATTTGTAAAGAACTTTTTCTAGTATTTGTACCGCTGCTTCTACTTCTGGAGCGGAAACAATCAGGGGGGGTAGGAAACGCAGTACTTTCGGACCTGCTGGTATTAGCAATAAGCCTTCTTCTATTTCTGCTTTAACTATATCTAGGGAGGTGGTTGAACTGTCTTCTTTCAGTTCCATACCATTAATTAAACCCCAACCTCGCACTTGAGTAAATAAATGGGGATATTTCAGGGCGATGGCCTGCAATTTACCCCGCAACTGTTCCCCTCGCTCCTGAACGTTTTGGAGCAGGTTTTCTTTTTCCAGGGTTTGTGCTACAGTTAAAGCGGCAGCGCAGGCTAAAGGGTTTCCACCAAAGGTACTGGCGTGGTTTCCGGGTTCAAAGACATCGCAGGACTTTTTGCACATCATGGCTCCGATAGGAATTCCTCCTGCTAAACCTTTGGCACTGGTAAAGATATCCGGTTCTATTTCTAAGTGTTCGTAGCCCCACAATTTACCTGTGCGTCCCATTCCCGTTTGTACTTCATCTAAGATGAGGAGAATTCCGGTTTGGTCGCAAATTTTCCGTAAGTGCGAGAAATACTCCCTTTCCCCTGGTACCACTCCACCCTCTCCTTGTAAGGGTTCTAACATAATGGCGACGGTTTGGGGATTTTTGCTTAGGGTTTTTTCTTCAATTGCTGGTATATCATTGTAGGGAACGTATTTAAATCCCGATACTAAAGGGGAAAAGTCTTTTTGATATTTGGGTTGTCCGGTAGCTGTAATGGTGGCTAGGGTGCGTCCATGAAAGCTAGCTTTGGCTGTTATAATAACAGGGTCTTGGGTCATATGCAACACTTTATAGGCATATTTACGAGCTAGTTTAATGGCTGCTTCGTTTGCTTCTGCACCGGAGTTACAAAAAAATGCTTTATCCGCAACGGAATTTGCTACTATCCAGTCTGCTAATTTTTCTTGTTCTGGGATATGATAGAGGTTGGAGGTGTGATGTAACTTTTTGATTTGCTCGGTTACTGTTTCTACTAGGGCTGGGTGAGCGTGACCTAAGGTACAAGTGGCTATTCCGGCTACGAAGTCCAGATATTCCCGTCCGTCTGTATCCCAAACGCGACAACCTTCTCCTCTTTCCAGGGCTATGGGAAAGCGCCCGTAAGTGTTCATGACGCTGCTGTGGAAATTCATTTTGGTCTCCTTTTTAATTACATTATTTTAAGCGGGGATAGGGAGATAGGGAGATGGTTCCACCAGGACATGATAACCTATTTGCTAGAGGAAGCCCTTGTATCTTGCGCGCCCGCAGGGATCCGGCTTTGCCGGGTCGCGCTCTGGAAATTGACCCCAAGAATCATCCTATACTAAATTTTCAAGCATTAACCCATAAAAGAACCAATGAAAGTAAAACCCTTAACTGTAGGTCCAATTTTGGGTGCAGTCACGGAGAGGAGACGGGAGCCTTTCCTCCCCGTGAATTTCATTCCGGGGAGGAAAGGCGACCCGTGCGGTTTTAACCGCCTAACCAATATTTCATCTAGGTGATATAATTGGATGATGGAACAAATATTGACTATAGTCTGCCTTTATTCAACCTACCCCTGAACAAGCCAAAAAACTTGAGTTAACTTTAGGGGCATTTGCTAATGAAAGGCAACTATATCAATACAACCGTCAATCCTAAAATAAAGAACAAGAATCGGATTCAAGCCGAGGTTTATAAGGTTGTTAAAGAACGGTTTAACCTGTCAGCTAACTTAGCTGTTAGGGCTTGTGCTAGAGTTGCGTCTAATCGTAAAACAGCCGCCTTAAAGAAATGCCCAGTTAAAGCTTTCAAACCTACTTCAGCAGATTATGACGCTAGGATCTTCTCTTATCGAGAGAAAAATAAAACCGTTAGTCTGTCTACCGTTGCAGGTCTCCAGCGGCTTAAAATGAAGCTCACAGAGCCACAGAGGCGCAGAGGATAGCACGGTTCTCTAGGGGTTTTAAACGCCTGTTTATAAATCCTCCGTGCCGGAGCGCCTCTGCGCGCGTTGATTTTAGGAAATTACCAGATAGGGAAGTTGAAAGGAAGAACGCCAACATCAGCAACCCTATCTAAACATAGAGACGGTAAACTGTACATCCATATTCAAATTAAAGACCAAGTACCAGATCCTCAAAAATCAGATGATGTTATCGGTGTAGATTTAGGTCGGAGTGACATTGCGGTAACATCTGAAGGGGAAAGCTGGAGTGGTCAAAGGATTACTCAAGTTCGAGACAGGTTTTCCAGAGTTAGAGCTTCTGTACAGAGGAAAGGCACAAAGGGAGCGAAAAGACTCCTGAAACGGCTATCCGGTAGAGAGAAGCGGTATCAAACCGCGCGCAAAGGCGCTAAGGCGCAAAGGGACACAATTACACTCCGACTGCGGTATAGCACCGTCTCCTTCCAATTACACCCCAACTGCGGGATAGCACCGTCTCCCTTAATTCCTAACGGGCATCAGAGACAGAACCAACACTCAACCCAGAAACAAGACAGAACGCAGACGGTCTAATTCTTGGGCAATAATCAACTTCGGCAATTCTTAGAATACAAGGGGATTAAAGAAGGGGTTGAAGTGGTTACTGTCTCCCCCAGGTACAGCAGTCAGACTTGCCATCAATGTCTACATATCCACCCAGTTAAGGGAAAGTCCTACCGCCACGGCAAGACTTTTAACTGCGGTCATTGTGGATGGTGAGGAGACGCTGATGTCAATGGCGCATGTAAAATTAATTCAAATTTTGGGGCAGTCTGTAAGCCTGCCTGTAACGCGCAATCCTCTGTCTTGTTCCTTGACAGACAGTATACAGGATTAGTGCGAATGCCCCGCGTCTTCAGACCGGGGTAAGCTTACAGTCCCCTCTTTAGCCTTTCCGAGGGTGAGGTTACCTTGGAAGACGCCCCAACTCAGCTTTGGTACAGCTTTAGGGACGGGTGTTGCGACTTTTTTATGGCGGATACTCGCACGGAACGGCAATTGAGTGAGGTGTCCGAGGAGCGGAAAATCATCAGCGATGAACAAATGCTTGCTCTGCAAAAGTGGCTGGTAGATGGATCTGGTCGCATTAAATTGATTGCCTCTGGGGTTCCTTTCTTCCCGGACTTCAAAACCAAAAACACTGACAAATGGAATGGGTTTCTGCACCAACGGACGGTTTTGTTGGACTTTATTGCAGAACAACAAATCAGCCCGGTGATTTTCCTCTCTGGGGACGTCCACTGTTCCATGACAGCAGAATTAAGGTGTCCCCAACAACCTAATTTTAAGATTATCTCGGTGATTTCTTCTGCCTTCTTTTGGCCTTATCCTCACAATCAAGGCAGCAGTTTTCAATTAGAAGGCATCCTAGAGAGTAACTCTGAACGGACTTACGAAGTTATCCATGGTGGTCCGGTTCATAGTACGGATAATTTTACCCGGGTGACCATCGATCCCACCTCTTTGAAGGCAGAGGTATTTTCTCGCACGGGAGAATTGTGTGGCACCAAGATTCATTCATTCTAACAGGGAAATTGTCGAAATTATCAAACTATTAACGAACAAATAATCATAACCCATACCCGATTTGGTATTTTCTTCATCAACATAAAAGCGATCAAACAAATATCCATCCTCAAAATAATGTTCATCGCAAACATGATGAATCCATTTTTCATTTACTAGTCTTTGACCTATTCCTAGGGCTTCTGCTGTAGAAATATGCAAGCAATTTTTCAACCATTCCACAGCTTCCTGACCCACAAAACAGCGAGGATACTTTTTCAGGAAGTAGAGACGGTCTTTAACGGTAACTCCTCCCTTATCCCGCATCTTCTCCACCAGTTTATCCAGCTTAATTATCCCTACTACAATCCCGTTTTTTCCTGGGATTTTCTACTAATTTTAATCTTCTATCTTCCTCTCAAACATTAAAATCAGCCTCCTCTTCTATGACTAAAAACATAACCCGCTCTTTCTGGGCTTAAAATGCCTGGCGACCGTAGCGAATTGCTTTTGTTACCTGGTCTTTATGATAAGATAATACCTTGAAAAATAGCTTATCCATATATAAAACTCCAGGTAAAGTCTTGCCTTCTCCTAAATCCGGGCTGATTACCCGACAATATTGAACTTGATCTGCTTTCAAAATATGCATTTTAAATCAATTCTCCTTTAATATAAATCTAATCTAAGCCTCTACTTCAATGATTTCCGTGTACTCAAACTTATTGGGACTTAATTTCACGAGAGGATATATTTTCCCTCCCAATTCAATTATATCTTCTTCACAATCAGACTTAGGAGAATTATAAGTCAAAACATATTGTTTGCCAATATAAGGTGTTATTTCCCGTTCCACTTCTCCCCGCCATTGGGTTTTGGTTGCCAAGATAACTAACTGATTAGCCAACTGGGGAATACACTGTGCCACCTGACGGCGATAGATTTCATCCAAACTGCCAAAAGGGGAATCCATGACTATGGGAAAAGTGCTACTATCCGGTCCCATGAGAGTATTTTTCTGACTCCACTCCCGCACCCGATCCATAATACCACCAATAAATGATAAACTGAGAATCTGATTTTCTCCTGTAGAAGCTGCCACTGAAACTGCTATCCCAGAAGTATTTTCTACCAGAGTCAGCTCATACTTATCACTAATGCGAGGAATATAGGGAGTAAAAGAGATATGGTTAAATATTTCCTGGACTCTTTTTTCTAAAGAAGAGCGAAACTGTTTTTCCAGTCGCCCCCTCACTTCGATTATACGAGCGATGGCGTCTTCTGTGGCTTTAATACGCCGCTGGGCCAGAACTTGCTTACCTTCCTTCATCTTGTGCTTGCTAATGTCCTTGGCGATCGCCTCAATTTCCTTAGTGAAGGTTGCCAATTTCTCCTGGATCCCCCCTTGCTCTAAAGTTAACTCTTTAATTTTTTCCTCACTCTTATCCAAAGCAGTTTGCAGTTTCTGCAAATCTTCATCGGGAGAATTTCTAAACTTATCCTTAATTTCATCTAACTCATTTTCAATTTCAGCTAATTCCTCACGCCACTGCTTAATATTCCCCTGTTCCCTATCTACTTCTTGCCAAAATTCCGGCACTTGTTTTTCTAATTCTCCTACCCGAGCTTCCATGCGAATTGCCGATTCTTCCAATTCAGCCATTCCCGCTCGATTCATCCAACCTTGCACCTTGTGATAAGCTTTCCCCCCCTCAGTGAGTTTCGTACCGCAGATACAACTATGTGTTGCTAATAACTCTTGAACGAATTGCCGTTTAATTCCGCTGGGGAACTCCCCTTTAGCGCGTAATTCATTAACCAGAGCACGAAATCGAACCACTACATCAGCGATAAAAACCCCATAACCCCGTCGAGAAATAACATTTCTGAGATTCTTATTACTATTGAGCAAATTTTGTCGCACAGATTGTTCTTGCTCTGTTAATTTGTGCTTTAACTGCTTCAATTCTTCAAGACCACTGAGTTCCAACAAGCGGTTGGTGATCGCCTTCTTTTCTTCTTCTGTCTGCTGTAATTCTACCGCGATCGCTGATAATCGTTGCTGCAAACTTTCCCGCTCCTTTTCAATTTCCTTTTGCTTCCGTAAAAGCTTCTTAGTTGCTGCGTCCCCTATTGCTTTCAACTCCTCCTGTAAATTCCGCTTTGCTTTTTTCAAATGGTCCATACTCCGCTCCAAAACTTTCACGCCAATTAATTCTTTAGTATCTTCCGCAATACTATTCTTTTCACCGTAACGGAAGATATGTTCGATACGTTCCCCATCAAAGAAGAAATATTGATGTAAACTTGTCGGTAAAATCTTCTCGATGATATCCGTTGGTTGTTCTGGAGGAAGAACCCATTTCCCCTCATCTCCTGCTACTAACATGCGCAACTCATTTTTACTATACTGGATATTATCATTTTTATCTCGATAAGCAGAGCAAAGACGCTTAACTTGGTAACGTTTATTGTTGTGTTCAAACTTAATCTCTACCCAGCAGTCAACAGATGTGCCAAAATTAGCTTCTGTAATTGCTCGTTTATTAACCAGTAGGTCAGGAGAAGCAAAAGCAGCAGTAAACTTCTCATAGAGAACCCAAGTAAAAGCATTCAAAATAGTAGTCTTGCCCGCACCATTATTGCCATGTATTATAGTTGTATTTCGCTCTCCTGCTGCCAGAGTAATCTCTGGAGTTTTGTCATAGAATTGGCGAAAGTTACAAAGTTGAATAGAGATTAGCTTCATTGGACCACTTCTTTAATAATCTTGAGTATATCATCATTAATGCCTCTAGGGGTGCGCAAGTAAAGTTTATCCTTTTCCAGTTGCAAAACCCGCTCAATGATTTTTCGCACTTCATCCGGTGCTTTAGTAATGGGTTCTTGTATGTCTTGTATTCTGGTATCTGCTGTCATTGTATTCTTAATTCTCTAGTTAATTATAACAAAATATTAATAATAATTATAAACCCAACAATTGATATTTTTTTTGAAGAGATAAGAGTTTACTTCTCGCGGAATTAGCATTATCCGCCAAATCCGCAAACTCAATTAAGCGCTTCAATTCCCGTTTCAACAAATTTCTTTCTACTTCCCAGGTATGACGATCTAACTCTGGTGGCATGACAATGGTATCAAATAATGTGGCTCTTTCTTTACCCGGATAAGGGCGCAAAATTCTCCCCCGTCGCTGAATGAATTGACGAGGGTTGCCCGTACTAGCGAGTATAACAGCATTCTGAATCGCCGGGATATCAACCCCCTCATCCAAACAGCGAATAGCCACAATTCCCTGTAACTCTCCACTCTCAAATTGCCTGCGCATTTCCTCCCTTTCTTCCAGGGATGTTTCTGCGGTGTAAGTATTGACTCGATAGCCTAATTCTGCACCTAAAATGCGAGTCACCGCTGCCAGTTGACGGTTATAAATAGACTTGCTTTCCACATAACCGTCACCGCAATAGAAGAGAGTATGACTAGTATGCAACCGCTCCTTCATCAGTTGGCGTAAAGCTTCTAACTTATTAGCAGCAGAACCTATTAAACGGGAGCGCTGCATTAACAAAGAAGTTAAATTCTCATTATTCCGACTCTCTTCACTCTGGTTAAGTGCCCAACCAATACGCTTCGTTAATTTGCTATAAGTCAGACTTTCCTCACTAGTCAATTCTACTAGCAGAGGATAGTATAAATAAGGTACTAACGCCCCTTGCTTAATAGCATCAGCCATGGTAAACTCCGGTTGGAGAACAGGACCGAAATAATTGAGTAAAGAATCAGTACCCTCCTCATCTAAATATCTTTCTGGGGTAGCCGAAAGAGCGAGGCGCAAGCCAATATTGCGGGGTAAACTATCTTGCAAACGGGGAGAACCCAGGTTATGAGCTTCATCCCCAATAATTAAAGTTTTCGGTGGAAAAAATCTGATTTGGGATTGAAAACTGTCCGCAATGAGAGTAGTATTGGTAGTGATGACGGTGAGAAAAGGCTGGAGCAAGGCCCGGAGATTGTAAAGTTGGCCACTTAGTTGGCTCTGCCAAGTATAAACACTTGACATAGCCAGGATAGGTTGGAGGTTAAACTTTTCACATTCTCTCCCCCATTGGGCGACTAAATGGCGATAGGGACAAACAACTAGCAGTACTTGCAAGCCTATTTTTTGGTACAGTTCCTCGGCGATCGCCAGAGCAGTAATAGTTTTGCCGCTCCCCGTTGCCATTTTCAGGGTGCCCCGCCCCCGTCCGCGAAACCAACTCTGAGCGGCTGTTCGTTGATAGTCTCGCAGTTGGATAGAAGGGGGAATTTGGGGACATCCTGGGCGGGAAGACTTATAAGCGCCCTTTTTGGAGGCAACCTTATATCCAGCAGCTAACTTTTCCCAGTCGATGTCCGAGAGGTTCGAGTAGTTCTGAAGATTTTTGGCCTTGACGGTGACATATTTCATTCTGTTTTGCCAGTTTGGCTTGTCAAAATCCAGTCTTATAAGAGATAATGGGAAATTGCGTGTAAATTAAAGTAACGATATGGCAAGCAAAAAAGGCGTTCGCCTAGTTATCACCCTGGAATGTACCGGTACCGAATGTCTATCTAATTCCAACAAACGCTCCCGAGGTGTTTCCCGCTATACTACCACCAAAAACCGTCGGAACACTACTGGCAGGCTGGAACTGAAAAAGTTCTGCACCCATTGCAATAAGCACACGGTCCACAAAGAAATCAAATAGCAGTATTATCACAAAATTTGCATATTTGTCAAGAAAAAAAGAGAGATTCATTATGGCTTATTATCGCAAACGCCTTTCACCCATTAAACCCAGCGAACCCATCGACTACAAAGATCTGGAGCTGTTGCGCAAATTCATTACGGAACGGGGAAAAATTCTCCCTCGGCGGATCTCTGGTTTGACAACCCAACAGCAAAGAGACTTAACCACAGCCGTAAAACGGGCCAGACTCCTAGCTATGTTACCCTTCATCAACAAAGAAGGTTAAAGTAACTGGATGCGGAGATGGGGTGATGGGGTGATGGGGTGATTGAACGAATGCGCGACAGTCCCCACACGCTCGCTTTCCTGACCACGGTAGGCGCTCGCTCCTCAGCGAAGCTGAGGGTGGGGAAGGATAGCGCGGGAACGCGCGGAGGTTCGATGCCTCCTAAGTTTCCAAATATGTGATATACTATAAACAGCGAGCCAAAACAGTAATAGAGCCGCTTGCTACCCAGGATGACAACCCGTACCCGAATCGGAGTTCGGCAATAGTCTACCCTGAGTCGATACAGTTGGTGGCAGTATCCGGTGTTAGAGCGTCGTTAGCAGGTCTCTTCCAACCAAGCATCTCTTGCAAAACAACTATATAGGGGGCAAACCCACCCCCCCTTTTCTTCCCCCCCTCCTAGGGAGGGGGGGACTGAGGGGGGGTAGGTGTCCTCTCTAGACGCAGATCCGATTAGCTCTACCAACCTTCGCCATCCGCGATGCCGAAGGGAGGCAACTAAGGGCGTAGAAGCGTCAGAAACGCTGTGCCACCTGAGTGCAGGCACGGCGTAGTTCATACAATTGCTCAAGTGCGAGCACTTCAACACCTACGCTTTCAAGTGTAATGAAACCAACAAAGGGCGCCAGCGATAGCGGCACTCTTTGTGATTGTCTGATCTTGTAAATCTCGTAGTGCAATATAGTGAATAAATAATTATAATTAATGGAAGGGTCAAGTCGCAACGAGGGTAAATCTATGGCAGCTCGCCAACGACGTTATAGTAAAGAAGACAGGGTAAACGAGGGCAAATACTCTATAACTCCAGCACTTCTTTTCGATTTTCACGCAAATTTAGAGAACTGAGCACTTAATCAACAATTGTTAGGAGGAAGCCGATGACTGATATCGAAATTCTAGAATTATTTAATGAGAAAGCTGCTGAAATTATCGATTTACTTCAGTCAGAGCTGCTTGTTAGTATAAAAATGGATGCTAATGGAATGGAAAAAACAGAAAAGTTGCCTGATGAAAAGTCCTTAAAGGCAGATATTTTAACAATCAGGATGTTCATTCAGAAGAAGGATGCTATTTCATTCGACAATATGTCAAAGTTGTACTCTAGAATAAATGTTCCACAAGATTTAAAAGACAAGTTTAATAAGCTAAGGGATGCACTTAATTGCTACCTTAACAATAGTTCTTTACTGGGATATGATGGAAAATTATTTACAAATAGAGAATTAATGGATAGGTACATTTATGCGCACTATGCACATTGCGATAAGAGTAAACGTAAAGATTTTAAGAAAATAGATAAACAACCTCTCTTTGCGCCTATTGGAAGACTTGTTTTCACATCGATCCTTAAAAGAATTATATTGGTTATCAATGAGACAACGAGTGTAAATCAAGAAGCTATTCAATATTTATTCTGGCAGCAAGTCAGCCAAGAATCATTAAATAAAGTGTGGAATAATACCGAGGATGATGTGTATGCCGAAGAGAAACAATCGTCGCCGTCCAGTGCGATCAAATCGCTAGAGCAACGTTTTGCTTTTCTCAAGTTACCGATGGCTGAACGTAGACATATTCTCGAAAGTCAAGCTGAGACCATGGTTGCCCACTATCAGCAAGAATCTGAATGGCAGGAGTTAATGGCAGGTGATATCATTGACTACTAACGCCAATACACCAAAGCGTGGAGAAATTTGGTTGGTTAATTTTAACCCTACTATTGGTGCAGAAATAAAGAAAGTACGTCCTGCTGTTGTTATTAGTTCCGATGCTGTAGGCCAACTTCCTATCAAACTCATTGCCCCAATTACAGATTGGAAATCATATTTTTCAAAAAACTTATGACACGTCAAAATTGAACCTGATACTGTGAACAGCTTGACTAAGGTTTCTGCAATTGATGCTTTGCAACTAAGAGGTGTAGATTTACAAAGATTCATTCGTAAATTAGGAAGTGTAGCTGAAGTTACAATGTTAGAAATTACAGTTGCCATTGTTACTGTAATTGAATTTAACATTTAGTAATGTTATGCCTTTTTACTCTTATACTTTTGATGCTAAAATATGGCATCAAGTGCGAGAAGAGCAAAAACGAAATCCTATACCAGTCAAATATTTGTATGAGTGTTGCCTAACCCTTGAAGAATTAGTGTTGGCTGCTCTTGCCTCTCTAGAGAGCGAGTATTGGGATAGAATTTCATACTTGCCCTTACCATAGCATACTAGTTGCAGTTATTGTGATTTTGGTCGCAATAAAAACCTCACACCCCTTCATCCTTTAGCTAAAGTAAACCTTTCCTTCCGTAGCTCGGTATACTCAGAAACAAGCTTACGGAAGTCATCACCTTCTATAGTTTCCTGTTGGATTAACACATCTACCAGCATATCTATAACGGAGCGATTTTCCCGGATAATCTTTTTAGCCTGTCCGTAACAGTCAAAAACTATTTTGCGCACTTGATTATCAATTCGCGCCCCTATTTCTTCGGAATATTCCACACGGTTCGTCCAATCGTTGCCTAAAAATACCTGGTTATTCATGTTTTCTAGAGCAATTGGTCCCAGAGCGGACATTCCTAACCGTGTCACCATATTCCTGGCTCGCTCCGTCACCTTTTCCAAGTCATCGCTAGCACCATCAGTAACTTCAGACCAACCAAAAATAACTTCTTCTGCTGCTCTACCTCCCAGAATGCCAGCAATTTGAGCGATAATTTGTGCTCTGGTAGTTAAACCCATTTCTTCATTGGGAGTGTACCAGGTCAACCCCAAAGCTTGTCCTCTGGGAATGAGGGTGACTTTCTCCACTGGATCGTGATGGGGTATTAATGTACTTACGATAGCATGACCAATTTCGTGATAGGCGAGCAACCGCTTATTCTTGCTATCCACCAAGGGAGTTCCTTCCATTCCCGCTATGACCCGATCAATGGCGTCGTTTACTTCAGAGATGGTTATGGCTTCTTTGCGCCTCCTGGCGGTAAAAATAGCAGCTTCGTTGAGTA